>JBDSZD010000240.1:0-7141 GCA_039925325.1 Sphingomicrobium sp. | reverse complement strand
AGCGGCGGCAACGATCGGGCTGCCCCAACTCGCGCCGAAATCCACGCCCTTGTGCATCCGTCCGAAGCCGAGGATCGGATGCCGCCGCCAACCGAAGGTCGAGGTGATCCGGCCATTCGCGGGCCACATTATGCCGGCTGCCTGCTGAACGGGCCGGTCGATATTGGCCGCATTGATCCATTGAGCTCGCCCGCTGCCGGTCCAGCGCACCAATTGGATCGGAGCTACGCCATTCCGGTCGATGCCCGCGTACAGCAATGCTCCGAGGGCGCGCTCGCCCGTGGCGGATTTCCGACTGGCGATGACGAGGTCGAACGCGTCGTTGGCGCCAACGTCCGCCCCGACGTCGATCTCGGTCGCGAGCGCGTGCAAAAAGTCCGCGGTGGTCTGCGGCGACGCGCCCGCCGCGCGCAGTGACCAATAGAGTCCGTCGCCCGCAAGGCCGCGAATGCGAACCGGATTGGTATCAACTGCAAGCTGCTGCCGCTCGAGCTGCAGTGCACCGTTCGCGTCCCTGGACAGCCGGAGCTTCACGTCCATTCGCGGCGTCACTTCAACCCGCGCGATCGCCCGGCTAGCGCCGCTCGGCTCGCCGAGTCCCAAATGCACCGTCGTCCCGAAGGGAATCGCGCCGATCATCGCTGCGGCACGCGCGGCATCGCCATAGGAAGCGCCCGCGCGCATCAGCATCGCGCCAAGCGGCTCTCCGGCGGTGGTAAGTGTAAGATCAAGCTGCTTTCGTTGCGGCGCGACCGCAATCGGTTCGACGGCCCGGCTGGCGCTCATCCGCAGTCCGGTTTCGCCGCCCCGCGCAAGCGGCGCGATGGCCAGCGCGTTCCACTGCACCGCGTCGGCGTCGGATGTGTCGCTCGATCGGGGAATCGCCGCGGCCGCCGCGGCACCGCTGCACAGCAGCGCCGATACGCCCAGCCACAGCCGGCGGTTCGACGCGGGTTGTGCGACAGGGGCGGCACGGGTCAGCGCCCGCAGAGGATGCTTATGCGGTGTCAAATGTTTGCCTCACATTCTCCTTCCCCGATCGAGGTTAAAGGCCGCTTAAAATGGGAACTTGCATCTTGCCCGCGCGCTGCCACATTCGTGACCATGCGGGCGCGCGATACCGGGCCGGTGCGGGCCATCCTCGGCCCCACCAACACCGGCAAAACCTATTTGGCGATCGAGCGCATGTGCGGGTATTCCTCGGGCGTGATCGGTTTTCCGCTGCGGCTGCTGGCGCGCGAAGTCTACGACCGCGTCGTCGCGATCAAGGGCGAGAGCGAGGTCGCGCTGATCACCGGCGAGGAGCGCATCGTTCCGCCTAAGGCCCGCTACGTCCTGTGCACCGTGGAAAGCATGCCGATCGCCACCGGTCGCAACGATCGCCCGGCCGAGGGCCTGCTTCCAGATTTCGCCTTTGCCGCGATCGACGAGGCGCAGCTGGGCGCGGATCCCGAGCGCGGCCACGTCTTCACCGACCGCATGCTGCGTGCGCGCGGTCGTGAGGAAACGCTGATCTTGGGCTCGGACACCCTCAGGCCGATCATCCGCGAATTGCTTCCCGAAGCGGAAATCGTCCGACGCCCGCGTTTTTCGACCCTGCGTTATGCCGGATCGACCAAGCTCAGCCGCCTGCCGCCGCGCTCCGCCGTCGTCGCCTTCTCGGCCGAACAAGTCTACGCACTGGCCGAAATGCTGCGGCGCTTCCGTGGCGGCGCCGCCGTGGTGATGGGCGCGCTTTCGCCCGCAACGCGCAACAGCCAGGTGGCAATGTTCCAGCGCGGCGAGGTCGATTATCTCGTCGCCACCGACGCCATCGGCATGGGCCTTAACATGGACGTGACGCACGTCGCCTTCGCCGGCCTCGAAAAGTTCGACGGCCATCGCCAGCGCCGCCTGTCGATCGCGGAAATGGCCCAGATTGCCGGCCGCGCCGGCCGCCACCAACGCGACGGAACATTCGGAACGCTGGGCCTGGGCGGAGAAGATGCGGCGGCGCTCTCCAACGAGGAGATCAACGCGATCGAGGAGCACCGCTTCCGTCCGCTCGACCATCTTTACTGGCGCAACCCGGAGCTGGACTTCACCGATGTCCGCGCGCTGATCGCCAGCCTCGAGCGCAAGCCCGACGATCCCTTGCTGCGCGCCGCTCCGCTCGCGGTTGACCTCGCGGTGCTCAAGCTCATCGCCGAAGACCCGGTCATCGCCGCCAAGCGCGCTGTGCAGGCGCGGCGGCTGTGGGCGGCGTGCGGCCTGCCCGATTTCCGCAAGGTCGGCCCGATGCACCACGCGCGCATGGTCCGCCGCTTGTTCAGCTACATCAGCGAGGGCGGGCACATCCCGCACGAATGGTTCGCCGCCGAAGTCGCTCGGCTCGACAACGTCAACGGCGACATCGAAGCGCTTGCGGATCGGCTCGCGGGCGTGCGCAGCTGGGCCTATATCGCGCACCGTTCCGACTGGCTGGCCGATCCCGCCAAATGGACTCAGCGCACGCGCGAGGTCGAGGCGCGCCTGTCCGACGCCCTCCACGAGCGGCTCACCCAGCGCTTCGTCGACCGCCGCACCGCTGTGCTGGTGCGCGATATCGGCGCCAAGGGCGCGGCTGCGCTTCCCGTCACCGTCGCCGCCGATGGCGAAGTCAGCGTCGGGCCGGAACCGATCGGTCACCTCACCGGCTTCGACTTCCGCGTCGATCCCAATGCGCGTCTGGCCGACAAGCGCCTGCTTCTGGGCGCAGCCGAACGCCGCTTGGGCGAGGAGCTCGACCGCCGCGCAAAGGCGCTGACCGAAGCACCCGACACTGCTTTCTCGCTGGCTTCCGACGAGGACGGCATCGCGATCGCCTGGGAAGGCCATCGGCTCGCGCGCCTGGCGCCGGGCCGCTCGATCCTCGAGCCCGCCATCCGCACGACTCGCCCGCTCGACCGTCTTTCCGCCGAGGCGCGCGCTGCGCTCCGCGCGCATCTCGAATCCTGGCTCGACCGGCAGATCGAAAAGCATTTGCGGCCGCTGACCCGCCTTGCCGCGGCGGCCTCGGACAAGGCCAGCACGCCCGGTGTGCGCGCGCTAGCCGCAATGCTTGCCGATGCCGGCGGTGTGCTTGTCCGCAAGTCGGTGATCGCCGCCATCGCCGCGCTCGACCATGCCGACCGCAAGGCCTTGCACGGGCTCCAGGTGCGGCTCGGCGCACTCGACATCTTTGTGCCCGGACTGCTTAAGCCCGCCGCCCAATATTGGCGCGGCGCCCTCATCGCCGTGCGCTCGGGCCAATCCCTGCCGGCTGTTCCCGCCGCTGGCGCCGCGACCCTCGGATCCGAGGCGGACGTGCGCGCGGCGACCCTGGCCTATCGCCGGCTCGGCCGGATGTGGCTGCGAATGGACCTCGCCGACCGGCTTGCAAGCCACGCGCTCAAGGTCCGCTCCGCTGACGGCGAGGATCCAGTCGACCGCAACCTGGCCACGTCGATCGGACTCGATGAGGACGCGGTCGGCCGGCTGATGGACGACATCGGCTTTGCGAAGGCCGGCGACGCCTGGCGCTGGCGCGGCCGCCGGGCGCGGCGCGACCGCACCGAGCACCGCCCCGCCAACGCCTTCGCCGCATTGGCCAATTTGAAGAGGTGATGGTCCTGAAACCCTCGTTTCGACAGGCTCAACATGAGCGCAATCGAATTGACGAGCCGCTTCCCGCGACCTAGCGAAGGTCCACTCCAAGGGGACCGATTGCCATGACCTACGTCGTTACCGAGGCCTGCATCCGCTGCAAATATATGGATTGCGTCGAGGTCTGCCCGGTCGACTGCTTCTATGAGGGCGAGAACATGCTCGTCATCAATCCCAACGAATGCATCGATTGCGGCGTGTGCGAACCCGAATGCCCGGCCGAAGCGATCTTGCCGGATACCGAGAACGGCCTCGAGAAATTCCTCGAGATCAACACCACATTCTCGGCGCAATGGCCGAACATCACGCGCAAGAAAGACAGCCCCGCCGACGCCGACGAGCACAAGGGCGAAGACGGCAAATACGACAAATATTTCTCGCCCGAAGGCGGAGCTGGGGACTAGCCCCTTCCGTCATTGCGAGGAGCGCAGCGACGCGGCAATCCATGGCGCGGAACTGGATTGCTTCGCTACGCTCGCAATGACGAGGAACTTACCGCGGTTCGGCGCGTCGTTCCGGCTGTACAACTAAAGGGGCTTCGATGATTCGCTATTTACCCGCACTGCTGCTGGCCGCGGCCTGCGCCGCACCCGCGCTCGCGCAAACCCCGCCTGAACCGCCGCTCCCGCCCGCAAACGGGGTCCTTAACACCGACGTCACGACCATCGGAGTGGGCGCGGGCATGGTCCCCGACTATGAGGGATCCAACGATTACCGGATCATCCCGGCTGCGGCGATCCGCACCAAGATCGGCGATGTCAGCCTGTCGACCCGCGGCCTCTACCTCTACGCGGACGTGATCGGCGCCAAGTCCGGCAACATGGATTTCGATTTCGGTCCGATTGTCGGCCTGCGGATGAACCGCAGCGGCAAGATCAAGGACGACGTGGTCGATCTGCTGCCCGAACGGAACAAGGCGATCGAGGTCGGCGGGTTCGCGGGCGTCGGGATCAGCGGCCTCACCAACCCCTACGACCGCTTGAGCCTGCGGTTCGACGCGGTCCACGACGTCGGCAAGGCGCACCGCTCGACAGTGATCACCCCCACCATCGATTTCTCGACCCCGCTGTCGCGCACCCTCTATGTCGGCGCATCGCTTTCGGCCGATTTCGTCAGCAATCGCTTCGCCGATTATTATTTCAGCATCACCCCGGCTGAGGCGCTTGGAACGGGCGGAATCCTCACCGGACCGCGCATTGGTTCGTTCGACGCGGACGGCGGCATGAAGAATTGGAAGATCGGCCTGCTCGCCAATCAGTCGATCTCCGGCGATCTGCTCAAGGGCTGGTCGATCTTCGGCCTCGCCAATCACTCGCGCCTAGTCGGAGACTTCAAACGCTCCCCAATCGTCCGCGACCGCGGCAGCGCCAAGCAATGGATGGGCGCGGTCGGGCTGGCTTATACTTTTTGATTAACTGACGGGACGAGTTTGCAGAATTTCCGCAGGCGGGTTTTCAGGATTTTGGCATCATTTGTCGCGCAACAGTGTTTGCTGCGTCCCTGCTCAGCACAAGTACGATCCGGCGCAGCGCTCCGTCTGTCGCTCGTTCCTCCAAGTTCAGGTAGCTATTGCTATCGTGCATGCCGGGGGTGATCGAAAACCCCTGCACATCCACGCGGAGATCCGCGAGCGTGATGGTCGGCACACTTCCGCGTCGGTCAGGGAAAGCAACGATCCGGGTCTGACGCATGTTCTTGCGCTGCATCGTCCCGACGAAGATCATGCCGGAGGGTGTGTAGACAGGCCAACTCGCGCGAAGCTTCCACCCTGGAAGCAGTGGCACCACTCCACGGGTTTTCGCCTCCGTTAGACCAGACGGAACTATGTCGTGACCCGCTGGCCGAGCGAAGCCGATCGTCCATCGTTCCCGACCGCGGTCGAAAGCATTCCATCCACTTGGTCCGCGGATCGAGTACCCACATGGATGCCAAAAGGATTGCGTCGGCCCAACCTTCACAGCGGCCAGGCGCGGATCAACAGAGCGGATTGCTATCCCGTACCCCTCAAACGAAAGCAGGCCGAGCTTAGCGACGCTCTGGTTTATCGACTCGACCGAAGGTTCCTCGATCACCCGATTTGCGATCTGTCGCGCTGTCACAAGTTCGGTCGAAATCTGTACTGGCCTGCCGACTTCTTGGTCGAAAGCTTTGCAGTCTTCGGCTCCGGCAGCCAGCAGCAGCCCAAGGGCATGCAGCATGTGTCATTCCTTTTCTCGCCGGTATCTCGACGGATAGGGGCATTCGGCACCCGTACCCTGCCGCGAAACTGTGGGGTCGGCAAGGTCGCTAACGCCGCTTAGATTTACGGCCTTCGCCCAAGCGCCTCGACAATCCGATCCGCCGCCTCGTCCGCACTCAACTCCGTCGTGTCGATCCGGATCTCCGCATCCTCCGGCGCCTCATACGGACTATCGATGCCCGTGAAATTCTTGAGCTCGCCCGCGCGCGCTTTCGCGTAAAGCCCCTTTCGATCGCGCTTCTCCGCTTCGGCCAGCGGCGTATCCACGAAAATCTCGATAAACTCGCCTTCGGGCAGCATCCCCCGCACCATTTCGCGTTCGGCGCGGAACGGCGAGATGAAGGCGGTCAGCACGATCAACCCCGCGTCGGACATCAGCCGCGCGACCTCTCCGATGCGGCGGATATTCTCGATCCGGTCGGCCTGTGTGAAGCCAAGGTCGCGGTTGAGCCCGTGGCGAACATTGTCGCCGTCCAGCAAAAACGTGTGCCGGCCCATCGCCACCAGCCGCTTTTCGACCAAGTTGGCAATCGTCGACTTGCCCGCGCCCGACAGTCCGGTGAACCACAAAACCGCCGGCTTCTGCCCCTTGATCGCGGCATGCACCTCACGGCTGACCTCGAGATGCTGGCGATGGACGTTGAGCGCGCGCCGGAGCGCGAAGTGCAGCAACCCCGCGGCGACCGTCGCATTGCTCAGCTTATCGATCAGGATGAACCCGCCCAGCTCGCGGCTCACCTCATAGGGCTCGAACACGATCTCGCGGTCGGTCGCGATCTCCGCGACGCCGATGCTGTTGAGGTGCAGCGTCCGCGTCGCGACATGCTCGAGGCTGTTGACGTTGATCTCGTACTTCGGCTGCTGGACGGTCGCGGTGACCATGCGCGTGCCGAGCTTCAGCCAATAGCCGCGCCCCGGGATCAGCGCCTCTGCGCTCATCCAGATCAACGTCGCTTCGAACTGGTCGGCAACCATCGGCGGGTCGGCGGAGGCAACGATCACGTCCCCGCGCGAGCAATCCACTTGATCGGTAAGCGTCAGCGTGACCGACTGTCCCGCCACCGCTAGCGCTAGGTCGCCGGCGGCCGTGACCACCCGCTCGACCCGCGTTGTGCGCCCCGACGGCAGGATGCGCACCTCGCTCCCCGGCCCGACGCTGCCCGACGCAATTTGCCCGGCATAACCGCGAAAATCCTGATCCGGTCGCACCACCAGCTGCACCGGCATGCGCAGCGGCCG
>JBDSZD010000239.1:0-3753 GCA_039925325.1 Sphingomicrobium sp. | reverse complement strand
ATCGCTGCAAGCCCCGCAGCGGCCGCCATCGTCCCGCCCGACGACCGCCGCCTGACGACCCGCAATATGACCTTCAGCAGCCCGGCGGGCTACCGCGCCTACGTCGCCGAACCGCGCTCGCGCTCGCTCAAGCCGACCGTCATCGTTGTGCATGAGAATCGCGGACTCAACGACCACACCCGCGACGTCGCCCGCCGACTGGCGATTGCGGGCTTTCGCGGCGTCGCCGTGGACTTCCTGTCCCCCTCCGGCGGCACGCCCGCGAACGAAGACCAGGCGCGCGAAGCGATCGGCAAGCTCGACCTTGCCACCTCCACGGCTGCCGGCGTGGCGATCCTCACGGAGCTGGCAAAAAGCAGCCGCGGCGGCAAAGTCGGTGCGGTCGGCTTCTGCTGGGGCGGCGCTTATGTGAATCGCCTCGCGGTGGCGGCCGGAGACGCGCTGGACGCCGGTGTCGCTTATTACGGCCCAGCCCCCGCTCCGACCGAGGCCGCAAAGGTTCAGGCCCCGCTGCTCATCCACCATCCCGGCCTCGATGCCCGCGTTGCGCAAACCTCTTTCCCCTGGGTGACCGCCCTTCGCGAAGCGGGCAAGCCGGTGGCCTTCCACCTCTATGACGGCGCCAACCACGCCTTTAATAACGACACCTCGGCGGAGCGCTACAACAAGGCGGCGGCGGACCTCGCCTGGCAACGCACCCTGCGCTTCTTCAAACGTCACCTCGCATAGCGTGATTGCAAGCACTGACGGAACGACCTATCCCTTTGGCGGCCAAAGGGGTTTTCATCGCTGACAGGGGTCAATGGACACGGTCGACTTTCCATCCATCGCCAATCAATTCGGTAGCGCGTCGAACAGTGTCTTGGCGGCCATCCTCGATCAGAGTGCCGATTGCATCAAGGTCATTGGCCCCGGCGGAAGCCTCGATTTCATGAATCGCAATGGCCGCTGCGCAATGGGTATCGATGACTTTGCCCTGGTCGCCGGCAAGAATTGGTGGGACCTGTGGCCGGAGGAAGCGCAGCCGCTGATCCGCGAGGCCACCGCCAGCGCCGCCGAAGGTCGGCACAGCCGCTTCGAAGCATTTTGCCCGACCGCAAATGGAGAGCCGCGCTGGTGGGACGTGTCCGTCGCGCCGCTGCGCGATGACCAGGGCGTCCTGCAGGGACTGATCTCCGTGTCCCGCGACATTTCCTCCGATATTACGGCGCGGCGGCTGCGTGAGGCGACCGCAGCGGAAATGAAGCATCGGCTGCAGAATGCTTATGCCCTGATCAGCGCTATCGTCCTGGCGACGGCGCGCGGAGTTCCAGACCGCGAGGAATTTGCACGCGAAATCGTCGACCGGCTGCAACGGCTCGGCATCGCGCAGTCGCTTCTGCTCGACGGTGCCGCCTTGCGCACCGCGACCCTCGACACTTTGGTGCGCCGCCTGACCGAGCCGTTCTGCGGCGATGGCACAGCGCTAACGATCGCCCCGCTACCCGATGTCGCGCTCGAAGAGGTCCACATCCGCACCCTCGCTTTGGTGCTTGGCGAATTCAGTACCAATTCCAACAAATATGGTGCGCTCGGCCATGGCGGGCATATTTCCATCGATGGCGCGATCGAGGCTGGCACGCTTGCGCTCAACTGGCATGAACAGACCGATCGTCCGATTGCCTCGACCGCCCGCGAGGGAAGCTCGGGCCTGACTTTGATCCGTCGGACTTTGGCGGCGCACGGGGGATCGCTCGACATCGTCTGGCGCGACAACGGCCTCGATATCGCGGTGCTGCTCCCCGGTTTCTGATTCAGCGAAGCAGGCCCGGCTTAGCGCGGCGTCACGCTTTGCAATTTCCGCGCGCCCTCACGGAAACTTCAGCCGCTTGAGCAATGCGGCGAAGCGCGGGTCGCGGCGGATCGGGTCGAGGAACGGGTCGCGCTTGAGGTTGATAAGACCCGGATCGCGCGCCTCGATCGCTTTGTCGAACGCGGCAAAGGCGCGGTCGGCATCGCCGAGCTGAGTGTAGATCTGGCCATATTGGTAGCTCGCCTGGTCAGCATATACGCCGCGGATTTTCCCAATCGCGGCATCCGCCCCGGCGCGATCGCCGCCGCGCGCGGCGATGATCGCTTCATTGGTTTGCCGGAAGACATCGTCGGGCGGCATCTTGGCCAGGACCGCCCGCGCCTCGCCAGCCCGATCGAGCAGTAACAGGCTCTGAGAGATATAGTAGCGCGGTAGATTACGTTGTGGCGCGATCGCCAGCGCCTTGTTCTGAGCGTCGGTAGCGTCGGCATAACGGCGCAGGACGTAGAGGCAATTGCCAAGTTGAGTGTAGGCGGTGGCATTGAGGGGATCGAGCGTGATCGCTTTCCGAGCGATGGTCAGCGCCTGCGCGCCGTCGCCGATCCATGGCAAATCGTTCAACGAGCCTCGTAAGATGAAAGCGTCGTCAGGGTCGGTCGCAAGGGCTTTTTCATACCCCCGCAATCCCCCCAGAAAATCGAGGCGGGACGAACTGATGAGCGCCAACACGGCGGCTGGCCTGCCCGACCCCGGCATCAGCGACGCGGCGCGCTTGGCGGATTGCTCGGCACGGAGAAGGATCGCTGCCGCCTCGGCCGGGCTGGTCGCAAATTGAGTAGCGTAAACTGCGAGCGAAGATGCCTTTCCGCATTCAGCATCGCCATAACCGGGATCGGCGGCCAGCGCGGCCTCGTTCAGCGCAATCACTTTTTGCATCGCTTCGGGGCCATCGGCGCTTCTGCCCAGAGCTCGAGCCTGCAAATATAAATCCTGTGCCTTGGCATTGGCTGTGCCGCCGAGCGTCAATGCGGCCTTCTTGGCGGCGCCGAGCGCGATGCTCAGCGCACTCGCCACCTGCTCGGCGATGTCGCTCTGGATCTTGATCGTGTCGCCCGGCGCGCGGTCGTAATTCTGAGCCCATTTCTCGACCCCGTCCTGGCCATTGACGAGCTGCGCGCCGATCCGGATCGTCTCGGGCGAACGGCGAACGCTACCGGTGAGGATGTTGGCTACGCTGAGCTTGGCCGCGGCCGCATGTGTATCGAGGTCCTTGACTGCGTCCGACGACGCGCGGCCGATTACCTGCATCCCGATCCGCGACAGTGCGCCGCGCAGCTCCTCGGCGATGCCGTCGGAGAAGTATGCCTGAGCGGGGTCACCCGACATGTTGGAGAAACTCATCACCGCGATCCGGTTCGACGCAGCGGCCACGCCCGGCTTAAGCAGCGCCCAGCCGCCGATCCCGGCAATTGCCAGCGCACCCGCGCCCCCGGCCATCACAGTCCGCCGCGACACCTTGCGCTCAGCAGTCTTCGCCCGCCGAACCACCCGCGCTTCTCCAGACAAATGCGCGTTGACTGCAGCAACTAGCGCGACGAAGCGCGGGTCGCTCCGCTTGCCTTTCCAGCCGACGAAGGACAACGCTTGGATGCCGCCAAAGCCAAGCGGAGGATCGACCTCGTCGATCTTGATCGGGACATAGCTTCCGGCCTTCTTGGCGCGCCCGGCCTCGTCGCAAACGAACTGTCCCTCGGGCCCAGCCGAGCGCTCGCTCCACGCGACAATCACGCAGCGTGCGGCGTCGAGATGCTGCTGGATTTCTTCGCGCCAGTCGGTGCCGCCGCCGATATGCGCGTCCCACCACACGTCGAAGCCCTCGGCCTCAAGTGCCGCGACCAGCGGCTTCAGCCGCGTCCGGTCTTCCGCTTTGTACGATACGAACACATTGTTCATCGATACGG
>JBDSZD010000238.1:0-2843 GCA_039925325.1 Sphingomicrobium sp. | reverse complement strand
GCCAGGCATGGTCGCCGCCAAGCGGATTGCGCGTGCCGTGGACGTGCTCAAGCACCAGCGCCAAAGTGCCCTCCGGAACGATCTCGAACCCTTCGACGGCGTCCGTGCGCTGTTCAAGAAAGCGCAGGAGGTCGAGCGCGCGCTGCGGATTTGCGACACCGACCCACGCGACTGTCCGGCCGGTGACAGCCGGAGCGAGCTTCAGGGCAGCGGCGGTAATGATTCCGATTGTGCCCTCTGAACCGATCAGCAGATGATCGAGGCTGTAGCCGCGATTGTCCTTCTTGAGCGCTGCGAGCCCATCGTGGATCGATCCGTCGGGAAGCACGGCTTCGACGCCGGCCACGAGCGCGCGCATGGTTCCGAAGCGCAACACCTGCGTTCCACCGGCATTGGTCGCGATGAGTCCGCCGATAGTGCAGCTGCCCCGTGCACCGAGCGTGAGCGGGAAACGACGGTCGACCTCGGCCGCGCGGTCATGCAGATCGGACAGGATCATCCCGGCCTCGGCCACTGCCAGCCGGTCGGGAGCACTGATTGAGCGCAGCCGGTTCATCCGGCGCAGCGACAGGATCAGCGCGCTCCCGTCCGCAGGCGGCGTCGCCCCGCCGCACATGCCCGTGTTGCCACCTTGAGGGACCAGCGGGATGCCATGCTGGGCGGCAAGTCCGACGATTGCCGCGACCTCCTCGGTCGAGGCGGGAGCGAGGATTGCGCGGGCCGTTCCGTGATAACGGCCGCGCCAGTCCGTCAGCCACGGCGCGATATCCGATTGGTCGGTGACCACCGACTTCGGGCCGCATCGCTCGCTCACTGCGGCGATCAATTGATCCTGACGATCGGTCATAAGCGCTCCATAGCCGCGAATCGACAGGTTGGCATATGGTCTTGGGACCTCCAAAGCGAAGCGCACAGGAAAGGGGGTCGAATGAGCTTATCCGTAACAATCGTCGTCGCGCGTGCGCAAAACGGCGTGATCGGGCGGGACGGCACCCTCCCCTGGCACATCCCCGCCGACCTCAAGCGCTTCAAGACGCTGACCATGGGCAGCGCAATGATCATGGGCCGCAAGACGTTTGAAAGCCTTCCGGGATTGCTGCCTGGGAGGCAACATATCGTGCTGACGCGCGACAGGGAGTGGAAGGCCGAAGGGGCGGAAGTCGTGCATAGCGTCGACGTGGCCTTGGCGAAGGCGGCGAACCAACCGCTGTCGGTAATTGGCGGCGCCGAGATTTTCGCGCTGTTGCTGCCGCACGCGGACCGCATCGAGCTGACCGAAGTGCTGGAAGACGTCGACGGGGATACCTTCATGACCGACCCGCGCGAGGGCGGAGGATGGCGCGAGATCGCAGGCGAAATAGTCGGTGCCGAGGTAGGCCGGCCAGCTTATCGGTTCACGACATTGGTGCGAGACGGCGGGTGAAGGGGCGCCCATCTACGACTAATGTCCGCTCACGACCCGTCGGACGTTTAGGCGGGCTGACTTACTTCCCTGTCCGGTAAGTGGCCGTCGCGAGCACCTGGACCCTGTCAAGCCGCTGAGCGGGCAGTTTCGCTCGACTGACCACTATGGACAGAGCGGGGTCCTGACGATTGCGGAATGTGGTCGTAGTCATGTCAGCCTTCGAACTTGTCTTCTGCGGTTCCCAGCGCCGGTTGAAGGCTAGCGAGGATAGAACGCTTTGCACACTTGGCTGAAGGTCGGCACCGCCGCCGCCAGTGATGTGACACATCGGCAATTGGTCCGAGACCACCAATACATAGCCGGCAGTGGAAGTGGAGTTGATCCTCCAGTAATGCATGGCTCGCCGCATTTGCTTTGGGGGGAGGCTCACCTCTTCAACCCGTTCAACAAGGCCCATCTGATTACCCAGGCCAACAGCTTTAACGAACGGGCCGGGTCCCTCCGCCCAACTTGCTGGATTGAGCAACCACTCCTCGCAGCCTCGGAGCGCACCGTCGAAGCCTCTTTCGAGGTTTGGCTCGGCGTTGGCAGGCACAGCGAAGGCGGCCACCGTGAGGACAGCGGGTAGAATGTAGCGCATCGTCCAAGCGTAGCTCAGTACCCGTCCACGTTCCACCCATTGGGAGCACGCGCAACGCGTTAGCTACGCCTTATTTGTCGAGAATATCGTCGATCTGCGCGGCGACCGCTTCGACGGACGCCATGCCATCGACTCGGCGGACCAGTCCGCGCTCCTCATAATATGGCAGGATCGGCGCGGTCTTGGCGCGATATTCGGCCATGCGCGTGCGGACGGTCTGTTCGTTATCGTCGGGGCGCCGCTTGAAGTCGTGCGCGCCACAGACGTCGCACGTTCCTTCGGCCACGGGCGGCTTGAAGCGGTCATGATAGCTGGCCCCGCAGCTTGCGCAGGAAAAGCGGCCGGTGATGCGCTCGACCAGCGCTTCCTCGTCGACTTGAAGCTCGATCACATAATCGAGGCTCTGGCCGCGGTCGGCGAGCAGCATCTCGAGCGCTTCGGCTTGATGCCCAGTGCGCGGGAAGCCGTCGAAGATCGCGCCGCGCCCTTCCGAATGGTCGAGGCGTTCGCCGATCAGCGCGGACACGATCGCGTCGCTCACCAGTTCGCCCGCCGCCATTACGGCTTTGGCCTTGAGGCCCACCGGCGTGCCGGCTGCAACCGCCTGGCGGAGCATGTCGCCGGTCGAAAGCTGAACCATGCCGCGCGTGTGTTCGAGCCGCTGCGCCTGCGTGCCCTTGCCCGCGCCGGGTGGTCCAAGGAGGATGATGTTCACGGCAGTTCCCCTGTTGCGCGTGGACGGAGCCTAGCGCTTGCGCGCGCCCTTCAGCTTCGCCTTTTTGATGAGATCGCCATATT
>JBDSZD010000237.1:0-7610 GCA_039925325.1 Sphingomicrobium sp. | reverse complement strand
GGCCTGCCAAGGGCGCACTGATGGACGTTGTTGTTTGCGCGAAACCCGGTGAACTGACGCTGGAACAGCGCCCAAAACCGGAGCGCGGCGAAGGCGAAGTGCTGGTCCGCATCCGCCGCATCGGCGTGTGCGGCACCGACATGCACATCTACTGCGGGAACCAGCCGTTTCTCACCTACCCGCGCGTGATGGGACATGAGCTCTCGGGCGAGGTGGAGGAAGCGCCGCCGGGCAGCGCGCTGACGCCGGGCGATCCGGTCTACATCATCCCCTACATCGCCTGCGGAAGCTGCGTCGCGTGCCGCAAGGGCAAGGAGAATTGCTGCTGCAATATCGGCGTGCTCGGCGTGCACCGCGACGGCGGACTCGCGGAATATCTCAACGTGCCCGAACGCTTTGTGAAAAAGGCCCAAGGGATCACGCTCGACCAGGCGGCGATGATCGAGTTTCTTGCGATTGGCGCGCACGCGGTACGGCGTGGATCGCCCAGCAAGGGCGACAAGGTGTTGGTGGTCGGCGCGGGTCCAATCGGCATCGCCGTTGCACTGTTCGCCAAGCTGCGCGGTGCCGACGTAACCGCCATCGACGGGCGCGAGGACCGGCTCGCCTTTTGCCGCGACAAGATCGGCGTCGATGCAACCTTCGCGGTCGGTCCGACCACGCGCGAGGAACTGTCGCTGCGCACCGGCGGCGACTTTTTCGACCTGGTGTTCGACGCCACCGGCAATCCGAAGGCAATGGAGGCCGGGTTTGCTTATGTCGCGCATGGCGGCACTTACGTGCTGGTGTCGATCGTGCCCGCCGACATCACCTTCTCGGACCCGGAATTCCACAAGCGCGAGACGACGCTGATGGGCAGCCGCAATGCCACCGCCGAGGATTTCGAGCTGGTCGCGCAGGCGATGCGCGACGGGCTTGTGCCGACCGACGCGCTGCATACGCATAGCGCCGCGCTGGCGGACCTTCCCGAAGCTTTTCCCGGCTGGATCGAGCCTTCCGCGGGGGTGATCAAAGCCATCGTCGCGTGCTGATCGACGCGCACCAGCATTACTGGCGGATCGGGCGGAACGGTCACGAGTGGCCGACGCCCGAGCTGGCGCACATCCACCGCGACTTCGAACCAGCGGACTGGGAATCGGTTGCAGTGCCGATCGGCGTGACCGCGTCCGTCGCGGTACAATCGCAGCCTGGCGAACGCGATACGGACTGGCTGCTTCGACTCGCGGATGAGACTCCGTCGATCAAAGCGGTGGTGGGGTGGACCGAGTTGAAGGCTGCCGATGGTCCCCACAATGTCCACCGGCTGGCGGGCCATCCGAAGCTCAAGGGCCTTCGACCGATGCTGCAGGATCTGGCCGAGGACGACTGGATTGACGACCCTGCACTCGATCCAGCCATATGCGCGATGATCGACACGGAACTGTGCTTCGACGCCCTGGTCTTCACGCGGCACCTGCCCCACCTGCGCGCCTTCGCCGAGCGCTGGCCCGATCTACCCATCGTTATCGACCATGGCGCGAAACCACCGATTGCCAACGGGCAAGTCGAGCCCTGGCGCGAGCAGATGGCGCGCTTGGCCGAACTCCCGAACGTCATGTGCAAACTGTCTGGGCTGTTCACCGAAATGGCGACGGGGCAAAGCCGTGAAGCGCTCGCGCCTTATGTGCGTCACCTCGCCGAGCTGTTCGGGCCGGAGCGGCTGATGTGGGGCAGCGACTGGCCGGTGATCCTGATCGCGGGCGAATATGACGAATGGTTCCGGCTTGCCGGAGAGCTGACGGGTTTCGACGAACGCGGACGCGCCGCGCTGTTCGGCGGCACCGCGGCGCGCTTTTACGGGATACGACAATGACAGGTCTCAACCAGTTCGGGCGCAGTGATGTGCGCGTACCCCCGCTCGGGTTCGGAGCCGCCGCCATCGGCAACCTTTATCGCAAGGTTCGGGACGAGGTCGCCCGCGAGACCGTGGCCGCCGCGCTTAACCACGGCCTGACCTACATCGACACCGCCCCGCACTACGGGTTCGGCCTCAGCGAAAGCCGATTGGGCGCGGCGCTTGAGCAACTCGACCCCGAGCAGCAGGTGGTGGTTTCCAGCAAGGTCGGCCGGCTGCTTGTGCCGGTGGACGATGCCAGCAGCGAGCGCCACGGCTTCGTCGATGCCGCGCCGTTCGAGCCGAAGTTCGATTATTCTTATGATGCGGTGATGCGGTCCTACGAAGAAAGCCGCAAGCGGCTTCGGCGAGAGCGGATCGACATCCTCTACGCGCACGATCTCGGGCGAGTGACGCACGGCGCGGATCACGAGCACCGCTTCGGGACCTTCCTTAAAGGCGGATATCGCGCAATGCGCGAGCTTCGCGACGGCGGACAGGTTGGAGCGATCGGCCTTGGCGCCAACGAATGGCAAATCTGCGAACAGGCGATGCGCGAGGGCGAGTTCGACGTCTTCCTGCTCGCGGGCCGCTATACTTTGCTCGAGCAGACCGCGCTCGACAGCTTTTTGCCCGAATGCGCGCGACGCAACGTTTCGGTCGTCATCGGAGGTCCGTATAATAGCGGTGTGCTGGTCGCAGGGACGCGAAGCGGACGGACGCTCTATTATGATTATGAGCCGGCTCCGCCGGCAATCGTAGAGCGCGTTCGCCGGCTGGAGCAGGTAAGCGATCGCTACGGTGTGAAGCTCGCTGCAGCCGCGTTACAATTCCCATTGCGTCACCCGCAGGTCGCGTCGGTGATTCCGGGTCTCGCGAGCGCTAATGAAGTGAAGGATACGATCAGCTTGTACGCATTGAAAATTCCAACCGAATATTGGTCGGCGCTGAAGGAAGAGGGATTGCTGCGCCCGGACGCCCCGACCGAGGAGTGCGAGCAATGAGCGGCCGCCTGATGGGCAAGACGGCGTTGATCACCGCCGCCGGCCAAGGCATCGGCCGCGCGGCGGCGGAGATGTTCGCCGTGGAAGGCGCAACCGTTTGGGCCACTGATGTAAATGAGGCCGCGCTCGCTGGACTCGACGAATGCCGCACGCGTCGCCTTGATGTGCTGGACGCGGCGGATGTCGAAACTGCCTTCGCCGAAATTGGCGGGATCGACATTCTGTTCAACTGCGCGGGCTACGTCGGCAACGGCAATATCCTTGACTGCAGCGAGAAGGACTGGAGCTTCTCGTTCGACCTCAACGTCACCGCGATGTTTCGCACCATCCGCGCGGTGCTCCCCGGCATGGTCGAGCGGGGGCACGGGTCGATCGTCAACATGTCGTCAGTCGCAAGCTCGGTAATCGCCGTTCCGAACCGCTTGGCTTATGGCGCGTCGAAAGCTGCTGTGATTGGCCTCACCAAATCGGTGGCGCTCGACTTCGTCGGCAAGGGCGTCCGCTGCAACGCAATTTGCCCAGGCACGGTCGACACGCCTTCGCTTCAACAGCGGCTGCGCGACACCGGTGATTATGAGAAAGCCCACGCCGAGTTCAACGCGCGCCAACCGATGGGCCGGCTTGGCAAAGCCGAGGAGATCGCCGCGCTGGCGTTGTACCTCGCATCCGACGAATCATCATTCACGACCGGCGCAGTACATCTGATCGACGGGGGCTGGTCGGTTTAGCTCCAGCTCTTCACAAGGCCTTGGCGCCAATCGTGTCCATAAAGGCCTGGTCAACCAATTCGATCATTGCAGTTCGGGCAGCAACCGGATCGGAAGCGCGGATGGATTCAAACACTTTGAGATGTTCGGGAAGCGCATCCCGGTGGAGCGGCGCCTTGCGCTGCTTGAACTCGGTCGTCCAGGCTACGGCCGCCTCCACTCCGCTGGTCAGCGACGCCAGGAAAGCGTTTCCGGTGGCGTCCAGCATGGTCGAATGAAATAGCTGATCGGCAGCCCTGCCCGCCTCCGTTGCGAGGGTGTGCGTCCGCATGTTCTCAAGCGCGCGGTCCATGATCCGGTCGTGATCGGCGGAACTCCGTTCGGCCGCAAGCGCCGCGGCTTCGGGCTCGATAATTCGCCTAAGCTCGAACAGATCGGCGATCAATTGCTCATCCGGCTCGCTCTGGAACATCCAGTAGAGCACGTCCGGGTCGAGTAGATGCCAGTTTTTGCGCGGGCTGACTCGTGTGCCGATTTTGGGGCGCGCTTCGACCAGGCCCTTAGCGCTTAGGATTCGGACCGCCTCGCGATAGGCGGTGCGCGAGACCTTGAGCTGATCGCTTGCGGTCACTTCGTTGTCGAGGATGGAGCCCGGCGGATACTGGCCGGACACGATGCTGATCCCCAGATCGCGCGCGACGGTGCCGTGGATCCGCAACGGCTTTCCCTTTAACCGGCGCATGATGCCCGGATCGGTCGTCTCGTCTCGCCCCATCATCACTTTGATACCGCGCGCAACGTGCCGAGCACAACTGCGGCGGTCACCGACCCGCGACGCTAAGCCGGAAGATCATGACGTTGCGATATTCCTTGCCAGGATCGAGCCGCACGGAGGGGAATTCCGGACGGTTCGGCGCATCCGGGAAATGCTGCGGCTCCAATGCGACACCGTCACCCATGCGATAGACCTTGCCGGACTTGCTGACCGTGGTCCCGTCAATGAAATTTCCGGAATAGAACTGGATTCCAGGCTGATCGCTTAAGATGTCCATACGCCGGCCCGATACCGGATCGTCGAGCCGGGCTGCCAGTCGCGGCACGCCCCCCGAGCGTCCGCGAAGAACGTAATTGTGATCGTAACCGCGCCCAAGAACGATCTGCGGATCCCGGCCGTCACGAAGCCGCGTCTTCACAAGCTGTGGCGTGCGGAAGTCGAACGGCGTTCCTGCGACCGGCGTCAGCACGCCGGTGGGAATGAGGTTGGCATCGACCGGTGTATAGCGATCGGCAAGAATGGTCAGGCGATTGCCCATTGCATCGTTCGCGGCGCCCTCGCCGGCCATGTTGAAGAGCCCATGGCTGGTCAGATTAACGATCGTCGGGCGGTCGGTACGCGCACGATAATCGACCTTGAGATCGTTTTTCTCATCGAGCGTGTAAGTAACTGTAACCGTCAGCGTTCCGGGATAGCCTTGATCATTGTGCGGGCTGGTGAGGCCCATGGTGACGCTCGCGGCCGGGCCGCTCGTCACGTTTAGGATTCGCCACACCTGTTTGTCGAACCCGCGCTCGCCGCCATGCAGCGCCGCAACCCCATTGTTGTTCTTGGCAAGTTGATAGGCTCGGCCGTCGAGCGTGAAGCGGCCATTGGCGATGCGGTTGGCGAAGCGCCCGACCGAGGCTCCGAAATAGCTGCCGTGATGCTCGTAAGCGGCGGCATTCGGGAAGCCGAGCGCGATGTCGGCGCGCCGGCCCGCGCGATCCGGTGCGATCAGCGACTGCATCGTGGCGCCGTAAGTGATGATTCGGGTGGACACGCCGCGGGCATTGGTCAGCGTGACCGCGTCGATCTGAGTCCCGTTCGACAATTTGCCGAAGCTGGTGCGTTGGACGGTTACCGCTTGCGCCGGATGAGCGCCCGTGATCACCGCCGCACCGGCCAGAACCGATAATAACCCAGTACGCATCAGGCTTCCCCCCAAAAGACTACGCCGTTCGTTGACGGCTCGGCCACAGGAATATAGTCGGACAAAAATGGCAAGGGCAAATCTGCTTGCCGCAGGTGAAAGGGTGCACATGGCCGTAGCTCCGCAACAGGGCGCGCAGACGGGTTCAACGTCTTCGGGAGCAGCCCCGCATTACCGCGCGGCGCTGGTGCTTCTGACGACCCTCTTCTTTATGTGGGGCTTCATCAGCGTCATCAACGGCACATTGCTCCCGCATCTGAGAAGCGTGTTTAAGCTCAATTATTTTCAGACCACGATGATCGAGTCGGTCTGGTTCATCGGCTATTTGATCGCCTCAATCCCGGCAGCCAAGGTGATCGAGCGGATCGGATACAAAAGGGCGCTGACGCTCGGTCTTGCCGTGATGACGGTCGGCTCCCTCGGGATGGTGCTTGCGGCTAGCCTTCCATCCTATTGGGTGACCCTGATTTCGCTCTTCACGGTCTCGTGTGGAATCGCGTTGTTACAGGTTGCTGCGAACCCCTATGTCGCGGTGATCGGCCCACCCGAGACATCGGAATCCCGGCTTACGCTGGTTCAGGCGTTCAACACGACCGGGGACGTGCTCGCGATCATCTTCGGAAAATATCTGATCCTCGCGCGTACCACGGGTGGCACCTCCGCCGAAGGCACCCAGCTAACCCACGCACAGCGGATGGCCGACGCCCAGGCGACCGAGCTTCCCTACCTCATCGTAGCGGGCGTTCTCGCCGTTCTGGCCGTTATAATCGCTCGCGCAAAGCTTCCGGAACTCGGAGCATCCACGCGGCGCTTGGCTGCGGACGAACGCAAGCATTTGTCGCTGTGGAACCATCGTAACCTGACCTTGGGCTGCGTCGCCATCGCCGCTTGCGTGTGGGCGGAAATCAGCGTCGGTAACCTGTTCATCAACTTCGCCTCACAACCGACCGTCGCCAACATCACGCATGAGCAAGCCGCCTCCTATCTAATATTCTTCTGGGGCGGGATGATGCTCGGCCGTTTCGCCGGTGCCTTCCTGATGCGCGCCGTCGCTCCGGAGAAGGTGCTGGCGGTGTTTGCAGCTGCTGGAATTGCCTTTTCGCTGGGGGCAACGCTGCTGCATGGCCCTCTGGCCATGTATTCCTTAATTCTTGTTGGCCTGGCCACCTCGATCATGTTCCCGACGATCTTCGCTTTGGCGATCCGGGGCCTCGGCCCGCTTACGGAGGAAGGTTCAGGGCTGCTGATCCTGTCGATTGCGGGCGGCGCGCTCGTGTTCCTCAACGGAAAAGTGGCCGATTCCTATGGGATCAACTGGGCGTTCCTGATCACCGCCGCTTGCGAAGCTTATGTGCTGTTCTACGCTCTGTGGGGCGCGAAGCCGACGAATGCGCTTGAGGACGAGAAATTGACCGCTACAGCCTAGCGGCATGAAAGCCGCTTCGGCCCTTGATTATCGCGAACTCGCGCGTCGGCGGCTGCCGCACTTCCTGTTCGAATACATCGACGGCGGTTCCTACGCTGAGGTGACGCTGCGTCGAAATATCGCGGATCTGGAGCGGGTGGCGCTGCGGCAGCGCGTGCTGCGCGATATATCCTCGGTCGAACTGAAGTCCGAATTGTTCGGGCAGCAACTTGCTTTGCCGGTCGCGCTAGCGCCAATCGGGCTCGCCGGCATGAACGCGCGACGCGGCGAGGTGCAGGCGGCGCGGGCCGCCGAAAATGCCGGGGTCCCTTTCTGCCTGTCCACCGTGTCGGCATGCGACCTCGGTGAAGTCGCGCGGGGAACGACGCAGCCGTTCTGGTTTCAACTGTACATGATCCGCGACCGCGGCTTCATGCGCGACCTGCTCGCGAAAGCGTCGGCGGCGCAATGTTCGGCGCTGGTTTTCACGGTGGACATGCCGGTGCCTGGCACGCGCTATCGCGACTATCGCTCAGGCCTTGCGGGCGCGCCAGGAATGAGCGGCGCACTCCGCCGCTTCGTTCAGGCGGCGACCAAACCGGACTGGGCCTGGGACGTCGGCGTGCGCGGACGGCCGCACCAGCTCGGCAATGT
>JBDSZD010000236.1:0-14178 GCA_039925325.1 Sphingomicrobium sp. | reverse complement strand
CGCGAATTCTATGCGCCGTGGCTCGCGCGGACTGCGGCCTGAATCGAATAGAAAATTTATGCAACAGAGCTGTGGTTTCTGTGCAACGCTCGTGTTAGGGCGTGTGAGATGGATGCGCGTTCCGGCAGTTCGATAAAGATGACCGAGCAATCGCCAAGACTGCGCACGCTGTTTGCGAACAGCCGGTTCGAGCATTTTGCAATGGTCGGCGCGGCTGTCATGCTGGGCGCAGTTGCCCTGTTCAGCGCTTGGCTGCTTCAGCGCGACGCTCAACCGGGATCGTTCCTTCCGCCGCTCACGATCGCGCTTCTCCTCGTTTCAAACTTGATTCCCGCCGTTGTGCTGATGGTGCTCTATTCGCGAAAGGTGGCGATGGCTCGCGCGGCGCGAGGCGGGCTTGGCAGCGGTCGCCTACACACACGATTGGTAGCGCTATTTTCGGCAATCGCAGCGGTGCCAACGGTTCTTGTCGTGGTGTTCGCATCCTTGCTGCTCCAGAGCGGGCTTGAGTTCTGGTTCTCCGACCGAGCGCGCGGGATGCTTGAGAATACGGTGCAGGTTGCCCGAGCAGCGTATGATCGAGAGGTCGAGCGGGTTGCCGCCGAGACGCTCGCCGCGAGCGGCGATCTCTCGCACTACCTAAAAGAAATCACAATTGACGATCCCCGGTTTCCCGAGGCATTTGGCCGGATTCAAGTCCTCAACCGCAATCTCTCCGAAGCCGTTATCCTGACGTACGGAGCAGATCGCCAAATTCGGTCCCTGGCCCTTGTAAGTCCATATGATCGAGTACTGGAGCGGGACATCCCACCAGCGCGGATTGCCGAACTGACGGGTCCTGAGAATGTGATCTCGATCGTATCTTCAGATCGCATCGGGGCGCTTACGCGACTGGATTACGGTCCCAACACCTATCTTTACGCCGCGCGTGTCTTCGATCCTCAGCTTCGGGATCAGCAGAACCGCGCTAATCAGATCCTGAAGGATTATCAGGACCTAAAGGCGCGCTCCCGCAAGAACCAATTGCGCTTCAACGCAGCGCTGCTCGTCGGCGCGCTGGTGATTGTGGCCTTGGCGATCATCGCCGCACTGAAACTCGCGGACAGACTGGTGCGGCCGATGGGCCAGTTAATCACGGCCGCGGGCAGGGTGGAGGAGGGGGATTTCGCTGCCCGCGTGCAAGTCCCCAAAAGCGAAGATGAAATCCAAACGCTGGCGACCGCGTTCAACCGGATGACCGGCCGGATCGAGGAGCAAACCGGGGCCCTGAAAGCGGTCAACACCCAGCTCGATACGCGCCGCGCCTTTATCGAAGCGGTGCTGTCCAGCGTTACTGCCGGCGTTATCGCGCTCGATACCGACGGCGGTATCCTCCTCATCAATCGGTCGGCCGAAACCTTGCTCCAAAAGGGGGCTCAGGAGCTGGAGGGCATGATTCTTAAGGACGTGTCGTCTGATCTCGGGGATTTTATTCACGGCGGCGCGCCCGATGCCGAGGTCGTGATTGCAGCCGGGTCGGGACAACGCACGCTGGCGGTCAAGCGAGTGCGTTACGAAGACGGCGCTGTGCTCACGTTCGACGATATCACGGATCAATTGTCGGACCAGCGCCGCGCGGCCTGGTCGGACATCGCCCGGCGCATCGCGCACGAGATCAAAAACCCGCTGACCCCGATTCAACTGGCCGCCGAGCGTTTGCAGCGGCGCTTCGGTGCCGAAATTCAGTCGGACAAGGAAACGTTCGAACGGCTTACCAGCACGATCGTTCGTCAGGTCGGCGACCTGCGGCGGATGGTCGACGAATTTTCCAACTTCGCGCGCATGCCCAAGCCGGTGTTTCGGGAGGCCGACGTCCATGAGATCGCCCGTCAATCGCTTTTTCTGCACGAGGTCGCGCATCCGGCAACGACGTTTATCCTGGAACCGGCCGCGGGCTCGTTTCCGCTTGTCTGCGACCGCCGGCAGCTCAGCCAGGCGTTGACGAATGTCGTCAAGAACGCCGTGGAAGCAATTGAAGCGAGGCGCAATCGCGGCGAGCATAATTTTGGCGGAGACCGTGTGGAGCTCCGCTTGAGGCGAGACGAGGGGCTCCTGATCCTCGACTTGATGGACACCGGAGTCGGCCTGCCGGAGGAGCGCGACCGCCTGACCGAGCCCTATATGACAACGCGCGTTCGCGGCACCGGCCTCGGTCTCGCGATCGTCAAGAAGATCGTCGAAGAGCACCGCGGCGAGATTGCTTTTCTCGATCGGCCCGGCGGCGGCACGCATGTGCGCATCATGTTCGACGCTGATGAACTGGCGGAGTTCGCGACGACCGAGGATGAACCGATTGAATCACCCCTCGACGATGAAACCGAAGACCGTAGGAGCCCTTTCAATGGCGCTTGAAGTGCTGGTTGTAGACGACGAAGCCGACATCCGGGACCTCGTCAGCGGGGTGCTGGAGGATGAGGGCTATGCCGTCCGCACCGCCGGAGACAGCACCGCCGCGCTCAGCGCGATCGAGGATCGGCGGCCGTCGATGGTATTGCTCGACGTGTGGCTGCAGGGATCGAGGCTGGACGGGCTGCAATTGTTGGAGGAGATCAAGCGGCGCGACACCAGCATCCCGGTGTTGCTGATTTCCGGGCATGGGAACCTGGACACCGCGGTTGCCGCCGTCCGGGCAGGGGCGATCGATTTCATCGAGAAACCGTTCGAAGCCGAACGCCTGCTCTATCTCGTGCGCCGGGCGACGGAAACCGAAGCGCTGCGACGCGAAAACGCCAATTTGCGCATGCAGACGGGTCAAGACGATCAGCTCAACGGCAGCTCCGTCCCGATCAATACCGTACGCGCAACCCTCAAGCGCGTTGCGCCGACGGGCAGCCGCGTGATGATCACTGGCCCCGCCGGAGTGGGCAAGGAAATTGCCGCCCGGACGATCCACAATTGGAGCCCGCGGGCGGCCGCGCCGTTCATCGTGCTGTCCGCAGCGGTGATGAGCCCCGACCGGGTTGAAGAGGAATTGTTCGGGAGCGAGACCGAAGGAGTCGCTCGGCCGGGCCTGCTCGAGCAAGCCCACGGAGGCACCTTATTCCTCGACGAGATCGCCGACATGCCATTGACGACGCAGGGCAAGATCCTGCGCGTGCTGACCGACCAGAGCTTTAATCGGGTTGGCGGCCAGCGCGCGGTCAAGGTGGACGTCCGCATCCTGTCGGGAACATCGCGCAATCTGGCGGATGAAATTGCGGCGGGGCGCTTCCGCGAAGACTTGTTCTACCGACTCAACGTGGTACCCGTTCGCATTCCGCCCTTGCGCGATCGGCGCGAAGACATACCGGAGCTTGCAAACCACTTCCTTGCACGCTTTGCCGCCGGTCGACGGTTGCCGACGCCGACCTTGTCGGGCGAAGCGCTGGCTGCGCTCCAGGCCCACGACTGGCCTGGCAATGTTCGCCAACTACGCAACATCATCGAACGGACGATCATCTTGGCCTCCAGCGACCTCAAGGTCATCGAGGTCGATCTCCTGCCGCCCGAAGTGATCGAGCATCAGGGAACTGCCGGCGTGTCGAGCGCGACCATGTCGATCATGGGCAGTCCGCTGCGTGAAGCGCGCGAATCGTTCGAGCGCGAATATCTCAAGATTCAAATTCGCCGCTTTTCGGGTAACATCTCCCGTACCGCCTCGTTCATAGGCATGGAACGCTCCGCGCTCCACCGGAAGCTCAAGGCGCTCGGAATCGGCGATAAGCGCGACGAAGAAGAATAGAAAAGAAAGGCACGCCAAGAATGCCCGAAAGACCACTCAGCCTGCAGGACCATTTCCTCAACAGCGTCCGCCGCGCCAAGACACCCCTGACGATCTTCCTGGTCAAGGGCGTAAAGCTCCAGGGGATCATTACCTGGTTCGATGCCTTTTCGCTCTTGTTGCGCCGGGATGGTGCATCGCAATTGGTCTACAAGCATTCGATTTCGACGATCATGCCGACCGACGTGCCGGCCGATTTCGTTGCCACCCAGCCCCATGTCGATCCGGGCGGCCGCGCGGTTTTGCAAGACCTATTCCTGTCGGCGGCGGCGCGCGACAAGGAAGGGATGACCCTGTTTCTGGTCAATGGCGTGATGCTTCAGGGCGCGGTGGCGGGCTTCGACCAATTCTCGCTGCTGCTCGAACGCGCGGGACATGTGCAACTTGTCTACAAGCACGCCGTTTCGACCTTGCAGCCGGCGCATCCGCTCAACCTCGAGCAAGACAGCGGCGACACGGAGAGTTGAGCCTGAGCAATTTCGATGGGAACGGAGCGATGGAAGTGGCGCGCGGCGAACGCGCGGTGATCGTCGTTCCCGAGCGCACAAGCGACCGATCGCGCCGGTCCGTCGAGGCGCGTCTCGACGAGGCAGCGGGGCTTGCCGAGGCCATTGGCATCCGTGTGGTCGGGCGTCGCTCGTTCAAATTGCGGAACCCACGTCCGGCAACCTTGCTTGGGAAAGGGCAGGTTGAGGACATCGCCGCGACGGCCAAGGAGCAGGATGCCAAGCTCCTGATCGTGGATGCGGCGCTCAGCCCGGTGCAGCAAAAGAATCTAGAGCAGGAATGCGGGACCAAGGTCATCGACCGAACCGGACTGATCCTCGAGATATTCGGCGAACGCGCCACCACCTCCGAAGGCCGGATGCAGGTCGAACTTGCTCATCTCGACTATCAGGCCGGACGCCTGGTCCGCAGCTGGACCCATCTTGAACGGCAGCGTGGCGGTTTCGGCTTTCTCGGCGGCCCAGGTGAAACGCAGATCGAAGCCGATCGACGCCTGATCCGCGACCGCATGGCCCGGATCAAGCGTGAGCTGGAACAGGTCAAACGAACCCGTTCGCTGCATCGCGATCGCCGCCAGCGCGCACCGTGGCCGGTGATCGCCCTGGTCGGCTACACCAACGCTGGAAAGTCGACGCTTTTCAACAGCGTGACCGGCGGCGACGTGTTTGCGGAAAATCTGCTGTTCGCGACGCTCGATCCGACCATGCGCGAGGTTCGGCTGCCGGGGTTCGACAAGGCAATATTGTCCGATACCGTCGGGTTCGTGTCCGACCTTCCGACCGAATTGGTGGCGGCGTTTCGCGCAACGCTCGAGGAGGTATCATCGGCCGACCTGCTAATCCACGTGCGCGACATGGCGCATCCCGATTGCGACGCACAGCTCGAAGATGTGAACGATGTGCTGCAATCGCTTGGGATGGCGGAGGAGGGGGCACCGCCCCGTATCGAGGCCTGGAACAAGCTTGACCTGCTCGACGACGACGATCGCTCGGCCTTGCTGACCGAGGCCAGGCGCCGCGGCGAGGTTGTGCCGATTTCAGCGCTCACGGGCGAGGGGCTGGATCAATTGCGCGAGCGGATGGCCGAAATTCTCCGCAGTGGCGACCAGGTTCGCGAGATCCGCGTGAACGCGTCGGATGGCAGCCGGCTGGCGTGGCTGCATTCACGCGGAGAAGTGATCGACCAGCGCGTCGAGGACGGTAGCATGCGGCTTTCGGTGCGGCTGTCGCCCGACAATTGGGCAAGATTTCAGGCGCTCGAATCCGCCTGAACGCGCTTCGCCTCGATCCACAATTGTTCCTTTTGGTCTAGCGACATTGCCGCGAACCCGGGCTGCGCCTCGATTGCCCTGAACCGAGCCTCGAACTTTCGATTGGCTTTGCGTAAGGCATGTTCCGGGTCGATCTTTAGATGCCGTGCTAGGTTCACGACAGCAAATATAAGGTCCCCCAATTCCTCTTCGCGGGCGGGCAGTTCAGTCTCGGCGTCCAGTTCGGCGAGTTCCTCGGTGACCTTTGCCCTCGGGCCTTCAAGGTCGGGCCAGTCGAAACCCGTTCGGGCTGCCCGTTTCTGGAGCTTCTCGGCACGCAGCAAGGCCGGAAACCCTAGAGCGACGCCATCGAGCGCGCTGTCCGCGCCTTTGGCAGCGCGTTCCTCGGACTTAACCTGTTCCCACAGATGGTGACCGCCGGACTGTGCGTCGCCGAATATATGGGGATGGCGACGCTCCATCTTGTCGCAAATGCCTTCAACCACGTCGGCGAGGCTGAAATGCCCGGCATCTTCGGCGATGTGCGCGTGAAACACGACCTGAAGGAGGAGGTCGCCAAGCTCGTCGCGCAAATCCGCGATGTCGTTGCGCGCGACCGCATCGGCCACCTCATACGCTTCTTCAATGGTGTAGGGCGCAATCGTGGCGAAGGTCTGCACGCTGTCCCATTCGCAGCCGGTCCGGGGATCGCGCAGCTGGCGCATGATCGTGACGAGCCGATCGAGGGTCATGAGGGGGCTCCAAAGCGGCTCCGCGCCCCATGTTCACGAAGTATGATAATATGCATTATGTAAAGTATTCTCACGATACGAGGACGAGCCAGCGCCCCTCGACGCTCCAGCGGCTCAGCGAAGACAGGAAGTTCATACCCAGGACGTTGGTGCTGTCCGCGGGATTGACGTCGATCCCGACGTCCGTCCGCTCGATCCCGTCAATCGTAAGCCGGTCAGCGCGGCTCTTCTTCAGGACGATCGTTCCGTTGGCGGTTTCCACCTGCACCCGGCGCATCCCAGTTTCCAGTCCAACCAGTTCCGCGATCTCCTCCGAAACCGTGGTGCTCGATGCGCCGCTGTCGACCAGGAAACGAACGTCGTGGCCGTTGATTGAACCACTCACCCAGAAATGCCCGTCCTCGGCCATGGGAATGCGGACCACGCTGCCTTCCGCCAGCGATGTTCCCAGAGCTTCGGTGCGCAGTCGGCTCCAAAGACTGGAGAATTCGCCACGGAACGCGAACAGCACGAATGCTCCGGCAAAGATCGCGACCCAAGCCAGCGCCATCTTGAACGTCTGCTTCATCGGCAATTGCCGGATCGCAAGTGAACTGACGATCAATGTCAGCCAAAGCACCAGATATAGCGTTTGCCCCGCCTGATCCCCCGTCAAAGCTCAATCTCCAGGCCATCATGGGCCGGTGCCGCCCAATCGGGCAGTTCGTTCACCAGCGTCCGATAGTCCAGCCCGTTGCCCATATGTGTGAGGTACAGCTGGCCGATGCCGAGATCCCGCGCCCAACCGAGCACTCCGTCCAGATGCGCATGCGATGGATGCGGTCGGCGCATAAGGCAGTCCGAGATCATCACGTCCGCACCTTGATAAAGAGTCGCCATAACCGGGGTCATGTCGCTGTAATCGATCGCATAAACGATTGACCGTTCTCCTTCATCGAAGCGCAGGCCAAGAGACGTGATCCCGCCATGGGGTTGATCGACCACGCGCAGCACGGCGGTTCCAAACGGGCCCTCGTCATCGACCGTCCTGGGTTCGATTACGGGTGGATAATATCCTGCCTGGACGAATGCATAGGCGAAGCGTTGGCGAAGCTGGTCGAGCACATGCGCTCGCGCATAGACCGGAACGGGTGTCTTGAGCGCTTGCGCCAACGGCCTCAAATCATCGATGCCGTGGACGTGATCGGCATGATCGTGCGTGACCAGAACGGCGTCGATCCGGCGAATATCGGCTTCGATCAACTGCTGACGAAGGTCCGGGCCGCAGTCCACTAGTAGCCGTCGACCGTCGCTTTCGAACAGGATCGATGATCGCAGCCGGCGGTTGCGCGGCTCATGGGGGTCGCATTCGCCCCACCCGCTCCCGATCTTCGGCACTCCGGTCGAGGTGCCGCAGCCGAGAATCCGCACTTTCACGCGTGCGCAGCCCGATTGAACAAGCGATAAAAATTGGCTGTGGTGAAAGCCGAAAGCTGTTCGAACGTGTCTCCCCGCAATTCAGCCACAAACGCCGCCGTGTCCGCGACGAACGCGGGTTCGCAGGTCTTGCCGCGGTTCGGCACCGGCGCAAGAAATGGCGAATCCGTCTCCACCAGCAGCCGGTCTTCCGGGATCGTCTTGGCGATGTCCTGCAAGTCCCGGGCATTCTTGAATGTCACGATGCCGCTCAGCGAAACATAGAAGCCGATGTCGAGCGCGCGGCGCGCGAGCTCGGCGCTGCTCGTGAAGCAGTGCAGCACTCCGGTGACGCCCCCTTCGGCGACGGCGCGCTCGAGAATCTCGGCCGTATCTCCTTCGGCGTCTCTCGTGTGGACGATGAGCGGCAGCCCGGTTGCTCTCGCCGCTTCGACATGGGCCTGGAACCGATCGCGTTGCGCCGCCCGGTCCGACTTTTCGTAGAAATAATCGAGCCCGCATTCGCCAATGCCAACGACCCTTGGATGCTCGGCCGCTCCGACCAGCGCCGAGGCACCCAGATCCGGGTGGGCGTCGGCCTCGTGCGGATGAACGCCGACGGTCGCCCAGACATCGGAATGGCGTTCCGCTGTGGCGATAATCTCGCCCCACTCGCTCTGCCGCGTGGAAATGTTGAGAAAAGCCCCCACCCCGCGTTCCCGGGCCGCATCCAGCGCTGCGTCCTGCCGCTCAACCAGCCCGGGATAGTTGAGGTGGCAATGGCTATCGACCAGCATCAGCCCGCATCCCCCAGCTCCAGGCGCGGAAACAGTGGCGTGGGCTGACCGATCGGGGCACCGTCGAGCCCGCTGTCGATCAGGTCGATGATGCGTTGTGCTGACTCGGGCACCACCGGCGCGATGGCCGTCGCGAGCTTGCGGACCGCGACCACAAGCGTTCCAAGCACGGCCGCCATCCGATCCGGATCGCTCTTGCGCAGCGCCCACGGCGCCATTGCATCGACATAGGCATTGCAGGCGAAGACGGCGCGCAGCCACGCGTCGATCCCTTGCGAAAACGCGAAGCGCTCGAACGCGTCCGGCAATTCCTTGTCCACGACATTATTCACGGCAGCCAGCAATATCCGATCGTCGGAAGTTTCCCCCGAGCTGGGAATGACGCCTCCCAGGTTTTTGAATATCATCGACAAAGTTCGCTGCGCGAGATTGCCGAAACTGTTCGAGAGCTCCGCATTGGCGCGGTTGACGATGGCTTCGTGGCTGTAGCTGCCGTCCTGACCGAATGTCACTTCGCGCATCAGGAAATAGCGCAGCGCATCGACCCCATACAGATCCGCCATCTCGAACGGATCGACGACATTGCCGACGCTCTTGGACATTTTCTCACCGCGAACGAGCATGAAGCCGTGGCCATAGACCTGTCTGGGCAAAGGCAGGCCGGCCGACATCAGAAAGGCGGGCCAGTAGACGGCGTGAAAGCGGACCACGTCTTTACCGATCAGATGCACGTCGGCCGGCCAGAAGCGCTCATAGAGCTCGCCCCCGTCCGGGTAGCCCAACCCAGTCAGATAGTTGGTGAGGGCGTCGAGCCAGACGTACATGACATGGTCCGGCGCCCCGGGCACAGGAACGCCCCAGTCGAAGCTGGTGCGGGATACCGACAGATCGGTCAGTCCCCCTTCGACAAAGCGCAAAACTTCGTTGCGGCGGCTGTCTGGCTGAATGAAGTCGGGGTTTGCTGCATAATGATCGAGCAACGGTTGCTGATATTTGGACAAGCGAAAGAACCAGCTTTCCTCGGCGGTCCACTCGACCGGTGTTCCTTGCGGAGAAAGCTTTTCGCCGCCCTCCCCGTCGCTGATTTCCTCGTCGCCATAGAAGGCCTCGTCCCGTACCGAATACCAGCCCTCATAGCGATCGAGGTAAAGGTCGCCCCGCTCCGCCATCGCATTCCAGATCGCCTGGCTAGCGCGATAGTGATCGGGCTCGGACGTGCGGATGAAGCGATCATAAGAAATATTCAGTTTATCGCACATATCATTGAAGATAGACGACATTCTCTCCGCATATTCGCGCGGTGGGCTGCCCTCCGCGCGGGCCGCCTGGGTCATTTTCAGGCCGTGCTCGTCGGTTCCCGTCTGAAACCGCACGTCGCGGCCCCGGCTACGCTGAAAGCGCGCGATGACGTCCGCGGCGATCGCTTCATAGGCATGGCCGATGTGCGGACGACCGTTCGGGTAGGAAATTGCCGTCGTGATGTAGAAAGGATCGACCATGCTGCGGCCCTAGCCGCCCGCGCGGAGGGCTTCAAGAAAGCGGGTTGGCGACGGTGGCGAGGATTCCGCCGAGCTGAAATATTGTTGCCGCCGGATCGAGCGAAAGGCGCGGTGCCGCGGCCGTCAGTTCCCGCACCTTGCCATAGGCGTCGAGTGCACGGCTCCGCTGCGCACCCGAGAGGCTGCGGACTTCCTTCGCGACCAGCGCGGGGAGCAAAGCGAGGAATGCCGCGTAGCGGTCGGCTGCACCCTTCTTGCCAAGTTCGGTCGCCAGCGCCGACCTGTCGCCGTTCGTCGGGTCGCCCCGGCGAATGATCTGCACGGCCGCGAACTGGAGCTTGCCCAGGTCGAGCGCTGCAAATGCCATCGCCCGGCCGACCGATCCTCCGGCCAGCGCAACGATTTCCTGTCGCTCGGACGAGGATTGAGCGGGCGCTTGCGCTTCGAGGATTGACGTCATGGCGGCGTCGTCCAGCAGCTGGAAATCGAGCCGGCGGCAGCGCGAGCGGATCGTCGGCAGGAGCCGGCCGGGAGCATGGGCAACGAGCAAGAATATCGTGTTTGCGGGCGGCTCTTCCAGCATTTTGAGGAGCGCATTCGCACCCCCGGGCTCCAGATCGTCGGCACAATCGATCACGACCGCACGCCACGGTGACAGAAACGGCGTTGAGCCAATCAGGCCCCCAAGGCTTCGCACCTGATCGACCGTTATGCTTCGTGCGAGATTGCCCGTCTTCGGGTTTTCCAACCGTTCGAGCATGCGCAGGTCCGGATGGCTCCCGGCGCTCACCAGCCGCGCAATCGGGTGATCTTCACCACAGTCGAGACCAGGCATATCCGTGTCGGGACCGGCACCGTCCGCGAGAACGCGCGTGGCCGCCATGCGTGCGAAATGCGCCTTCCCGACCCCGCGCGGCCCGCTGAGAAGCCAGGCGTGGTGCAGCGCCCTTTTTGCCCAGGCCGAAGCAAACTGCCCGACCGCTTTGTCCTGTCCGATGATCATGGCAGCAGATCGCCCAATGCATAGAGCAATCGGGTGGTGACCGTCGCAGCGGACCCGCTGGCATCCACCAGTTTCACACGCCCCGGCTCATGCGCGGCGAGCGTTCTGAAGCCCGCTTCGACAGCAGCATGATATGTCGGGGGCCGGGACCCAATTCTGTCCCCGCTGGTGCCATCGCGCGAACGCGCCCTCGCAGCGCCATCGGCGCTGTCGAGAATGAGCACCAAAGTGCGATCTGGTAGAAAGTCGAGGCTGCCGAACCGATGCAAATCGCGCACCGCGTCGATCCCCAGGCCCCCCGCCTCGCCCTGATAGGCAAGCGAGGAATCGAGAAAGCGATCGGAGAGCACCCACTCACCGCGCTCCAGTGCGGGCTGGATCGACTTTTCGATATGATCGGCGCGGGCGGCAGCGAACAGCAATGCCTCGGCGCGCGGATTCCAGCGCGTCTCCTCCCCTTCGAGCAGCAAATTGCGGATGGCCTCCGCTCCGGGACTTCCACCTGGCTCTCGCGTGCAGATCACGCTCAGCCCGCGTCCGCGTAACGCGTCCTGCAGGGCTGCGAGCTGGGTCGACTTGCCGACCCCTTCCCCGCCCTCAAGCGATATGAACTTGCCCCTTTGGCTCACGCCATTCCGAACAGCTGCTTGAGGCCAACCCACATCCGCCCGAAAAAGCCGGCTTCGCTTACGTCCTGCGACGCGACCAGCGGCATCACCTGCGGCGCAGTATCGCCGGTGTGGATCAGCAGGTCGGCGATATGATCGCCTTTCTTGATCGGTGCCTTGATCGGCCCCTGGTAGCGCACGGTCAGCCGCGTGTTGCCGCCGAGCCCTGCCGGGAGCGTAACCGCGATATTCCTTGGGGCCACCAGATCGACCGCATCGTCGCTCCCCAGCTGCACTTGCGCGGTTGCGACCTTGGCGCCCTGAGCGAACAGCGGCTTGGTCTGCCATGCGCTGAAGCCCCAGCTGATTAACCGGGTCGATTGCTCCACCCGCTCGTTCCAGCTGCCCATGCCCGCGACCACCTCGATCAGCCGTCGCCCGTTCTGCTCGGCGGACCCGGTGAAGCCATAGCCGGCCTCCTCGGTATGGCCGGTCTTCAGGCCATCGGCACCCGTGATTTTGCCGAGCAAGGGATTGCGGTTGGCTTGGGTGATGTTTTCCCCGGATCCGAGCGTCTTGCCCCAGGTGAAACTCGGTTGCCCATAGAATTGCTTGTAGAGCTTGGGATGCCGCTCAATCGTCGCGCGCGCCAGGGTCGCAAGGTCGCGGGCGGTGACAAAGGTCCGGCCTTCGTCCGGCCAGCCGTTGCTGTTACCGAACCGGCTGTTCTTGAGACCAAGCTTGGCCGCCAGCGCGTTCATCTGCGCGGCAAAGCCCTCCTCCGTGCCGGCAAGGCATTCGGCCAGCACTACGGACGCATCGTTGCCCGACAATGTGACGATCCCGTGGAGCAAATTCTCGACACTGACCTGCTCGTTGACCGACAGGAACATGGTCGATCCAGCCGCCGGTCCATGCCATTTCTGCCACGTTTCCGGCCGCACCGTGCACAATTTGTTCAACGGGAGCTCACCCCGGTCGATCAGTTCGAAAGCGACCTCCGTCGTCATCATTTTCGCCATCGACGCCGGCGGCATGCGCGCGTTGGCATTTTTCTCATAAAGAACAGCGCCCGAGGCGAGATCGATCAGATAGGCGACCTTGGCGGTCGTTTCGAATAGGGGAGCGCGCGCGGGCGCCGCCGTGGCGAGGGTCGCGAGCGCTGCGGAGGCGAGAAGAATATTGCGGATCATGAGCTGGGGAGCGTCCCTTCGGGTGGTGGTCACGTTACGCTTACCGCCCGATCGGCACGAGCGCGAGGGGGTTCAACGGCGCGCGATCGCATCGGCGAGCAAACCGACCGACAGCGCGTAAAAATTCGAGCAATTATAGTCGAGGATCGCGCGATAATTGTTGGTCAGCAGATAGGCTGTGGCGTTCGGCCCATCGGGCTCCATCAGAACCGCCATTTCAGTGTCGGCCAGCGACCGCCCGTAGGGCACGACCCCAAGCGCTCGCCACTCCCGCATGGTCAGCCAGCGGCTGTGGCGCTGATAGACCCGCGGACACCGCGGCGCACGCAGCGTTGAGCGGATCGCGGAGCGGTTGAGATTGTACGGCACCCGCACCGCCACGCCCCAGGGGACGCCCGGCTTCCACCCGGCCTCGCGCAGATAATTTCCGATTGAGGCCAGACCGTCGACCTCATTCGACCAGACATCGGCGAATCCGTCCCCGTCTCCGTCGGCGCGGAGCCGCAGCACGACGGTCGGCATGAACTGCGGAAAACCGGTGGCGCCGGCATAGCTGCCTTTCAGCCGCCAGCGCGCCACGCCGATGTCGATCAGTTTCAACGCGCCGATGAATTCGCTTTCGAACAATTCGCGACGGCGACCTTCATAGGCAAGGCTGGCAAGCGCATCGAGCAGGTCGAAGCTGCCGGTGACCGTGCCATAGCTGGTTTCATGACCGTAAATCGCCATCGCCACAGCAGCATCGACCCCGAAGCGGGCCTCGACGCCAAGCAACTGGGCGTAGCGGCTGTAATAGCGGCTCTGGCCCCGGTTGATTAGCGAGGCGGTGACATGCCGCTGCCGGTACGGTTCGAACGGCGGCGGCGCGGCATTGGGATCGCTGATGTTGGCCGGGGAACGGTCGAGCTCAATCACGCGGCGATTGAGCTGGACGGTGGGAATGTAGCTTTGCGCGGTCGCGGGCCGCACGCCCTCGCGGATCGCGCGGCTGATCAGCCAGGACTTGTAGGTTTCAAAACTATATGCGGCGGGCGCGGGCTGGACCTGCTGGGCATAGACTGGCCGCTGGATCGCGGCCTGCAGCGGCGCGGAGGGTTGCGTCGACGGCATGACCGGCTGCGTAGCCCCGCTTACGGCAGTCGCCACCCAACTCGAAACCAGCCAACCCATCATCCAATGCACGCTCTACTCCTCGGCTACAGCCTAAGACGCAATATCATTGAGATGCCAGCCGAGTTCACCCCGACGCTTGCACGTTCCGTCGCGGAGGCTTTATTTCCGTTTGATCTTCGCTCTCCGGGGCGTCCGGGAAGAGTGGCCGAGTGGTTTAAGCGCCCGGCGACGAGGCTGCCGGGGGCAGGCTCCAAAGCCGGGTG
>JBDSZD010000235.1:0-22596 GCA_039925325.1 Sphingomicrobium sp. | reverse complement strand
GCTCGCCGGCCGCGCTTCGCAAATCTCGACGTAGCGCGTCCCCTGGAAGGATTCGACCAGGCGCAGCAGCACCGTCTCGGCCTGCCCGCCGCGCTTTTGCTTGAAGGCGAGCAGCGCCCCGGCGCTGACGGGACCAAGTCGCCCGTCCGGCTTTAGATCGGGATAATCGCGGCCCTGGCGATTGAGCGCCGTCAGCGCGCGCTGCAGGAAGGTGACGGCGACCACCGGCCCCATGTTGACGCCGGTATCGACCAGTTCCTCGCCCAGCTTCGGCATCAGTTTGACGACGCGGTCGAGGCCCGGTCCCTGATAATATTGCTCCAGGTAAATCCGCTCGGCGAGATCGACCGGCAGCTTGCGCATGTCGCCGGCATAGCCATCCGCGCGCGCCACGCGCTCGGTGATTCCATAGCGCGTCGCACCGCCCGGATCGTTCGGGTGGTTCACATAATCGCCCTCGCGCTCGATCACTCCCGCGATCAGGCCAAGGACGCGTCCTGGGATGGGCGTTGCCATGCCCGCTGGTCTAAGCTGGAGCCGCCTCACGGCTTCCCTGACAAATGTCAGGGGAGGTTATCTCGATTAGCCGGTGGCGGGACTGGTGTGCGCGCTATACGCGCCTAGCATGCACGATGACCGGCTGATCGCAATGGCGCTCGATGCGCTGGAGGAACTGGCGAAGCAATGCGACGCCGGCCCGCAGCCGAAAACGAAGATGCTCGCCGCGGTCCTGGCTTACCTTCACTCCCGTGCGGGCGGTGAGCGCTGGCCGTTCGACAGCTTCTGGAAGACGATCGCGGATCCGAAGGACATCGGCCGGACTCAAAATGTGAATGCGTCGATGAATGGGATTTATAACCAGCTCGGGCGCAAGAGGTCGGACCTTTCGGCCCGCAAGGAATCGCCCGGCAATTCATGACCGCAGGGATGCTTCACCAGCACGCGGCTGTCTAGCCTTCACTGTTTGCCGTCGCCGAACAAGTCCGCCTGGCGATCGTCGTCTTCGTCGCCGATGATTCGATAGACTTGCCGTTCGCTGTATCCGGTGGCGATCGCTACCTTCTGGCGCGTCGCGCCCGGCTCTTCCGCCAACTTTTTTACCTGCCGGCGACGGGCTCCGGATACCGGCAGCGACAGCTCCGTGCCGAAATAATAAATGGACAGCTGCTTGGCCGGCTCAAGCCCGATCGCCTTGGCGATCTTGTGCCTGCCGGTGATCTCCTTGGGCACGAACAGCGCGGTCCCGCCGAAACATTCGACCAGCTTACGCGCGCTCTCCCGCCCGATCACCGAGGCGATCTCCTGAAAAACGATGGAGCGCTTCTCTCGAACCTGGTTGCGGCAGATCACGACTACCCCGCCAGACGAGCTTTACTGGGCTCGCGGGCGCGGCAATTCGATGGCTCCGACCATAAACGAGGGTGAGCCGTGTTTGATCGATCGCCGAGAGCAATCGCCGCGAGATGCGGACCTGATCTGGGCTTTTTCTTGGGGTGATATCGGCGCGATTAAGCGCCTTAGGCCGATGCCTGACGGCACCGTGAAGCTCCTCTCGGATAACCCCGCTGTGCCCTCTGAAACCGCACACGGCAGCGAGATCCACATTTTCGGCCGCGTCGTCGCCGTCGTGAAGAACCTCTAAGGAAATCATGAAATCATGAAATCTGGCTTTCTGGCTTTCTGCCTTTCTGGCGCCACACTGCTCGCCGCGTGTGGCCAGGACCCGGTGGCTGAACGACAACAGGTTCCGAAGGCGGAAGCGCCGGTCGCACCCACTGTCGATCCGACCAGGGCTGCCGCCGCAAAGGCGGTGATCAGCGCCGAGCCGCGCGTGAAGGATATCCTCTACGATCCTGCCGCTACCGTTGCCTGGCAGATTGGTGTTCTAGGCGATGGATCGCCGGAGTACGGCTACGCTGACTATATCTGCCAGATTCTCAGGGAGAAAGGTGTCGACGATCCCGACGCCATCGTCCGAATCGTCGACCTTGCCGTACTCGCTCGCCATGAAGGCGACTTTCGAGGAGCAAGTCTCGGTGCGATCGTGTGTAGGGACCGTAGCCACTTTGACGATGCGCCGGCCGCGCGGGGCTAAGTTTGGTCCCAGTTCGGCGACGGCCAGTCGCGCCGATTGTACCCCGACCATCGCCGCGCAGTGGCGGAAAACAGCCGTAAATCGGAACTGGGACCCTCTGTTCGAACTGGGACCCCCTAGGTCCCACTTCCGGCACGATGGAAACCTGCGCAGAATCGCAAACTGACGATTTATGCTTGGCTCGGCCTTGGGCGCTAAGAATGCCTCTGCTAAGGGGAAATGGGCCTTCTAAGAGGCCACTTAGAGATCACGATCGACGTTTAATGGACCGGCCTCTTAGAAGGCCATGACTCCGAACGGTCCTGTCCCAGCAACGTCAAATTGGCGACCGACTCTAGACACAGCTCGCCGCCGCCGAATTTGCCGAGCATGACACCCGCGTGGCTGAAAACCGCCGAAAATCCCGTTTTGTCCCGCGTGATGCCCGATAATCCCGCCCAATTATGTTACTCCTATCCCTCTTGTTCCCTCACACCCGGAAAGCGCTCGAACTGCGGCATGTCGCCAAGCCGGTCCATCCACCCGATCCGGTCCGCTGTCTGGATCTGGGCTTGCGGAACCAGCACATCGGGATCGTCGAGCGTGGCGAATTGAATGTCGGTCGCGTTCGGAAAAATCGTCGCGTTCGTATAGAACAAGCTCGTTCCGCACCGCGCGCAGAAGAGCCGCCTGCCATGCTCCGACGATGCATATTCGCGGGTCTCGCCCGCGATCGCCAGTTGATCGTTGGGAATGAGCGCCCACGCCACCATCGGAGCCCCGGAATGCCGCCGGCAATCGGCACAATGGCACAAGGCCTGGTGAGTCGCCTCGCCTGAAAACTCGTAAGTCACTGCACCACAGTGGCATTGTCCCTTCGGCATCACTGATCCCCTTTTGTTCTTAACTGCTACCTGCCATAATGACGGCTGTTTCACCAGCCTTTGATTGCCGTAGCGTGACACCAGGCCTAGTTCCCATCCGTGCCCGAATCTTCCGCTTTGATCGATGAACCCGGCTATCTGCGCGGCCTCAACCCGCCGCAGCGGGAGGCTGTGCTCACGACCGAAGGCCCGGTACTGGTGCTCGCGGGCGCCGGCACCGGCAAGACGGCGGCGCTCACCGCCCGCCTCGCCCATCTGATCGCCACTCGCCGCGCCTGGCCGAGCCAGATCCTCAGCGTCACCTTCACCAACAAGGCCGCGCGCGAGATGAAGGCGCGCGTGTCCGCAATCTCCGGCGGAGCGATCGAGGGGATGCCGTGGCTCGGCACCTTCCACAGCGTCGCCGCGCGCATGTTGCGCAGCCATGCCGAGCTGGTCGGCCTGCAGAGCAATTTCACGATCCTCGATACCGACGATCAGCTGCGCGTGCTCAAGCAACTGATTGTTGCCGCCAATCTCGACGAGAAGCGCTGGCCCGCGCGCCAGCTCGCCGGGCTCATCGACCGCTGGAAGAACCGCGGCTGGACACCGGCTCAGATCGACGCCGGTGAATCCGAAGCTTTCGCCAACGGGCGCGGCGCCGAACTGTACGCCGCCTATCAGGCGCGCCTCAAAACCCTCAACGCCTGTGACTTCGGCGATTTACTGCTGCACATGCTGGTGATCCTGCGCACGCAGCCCGACATCCTCGAAACCTATCGCAACCGCTTTCGCTACATATTGGTCGACGAATATCAGGACACCAATTCCGGCCAGTATGAGTGGCTGAAACTGCTCGCCGAGCCGCGGCGCAACCTGTGCTGCGTCGGCGACGACGACCAGTCGATCTACTCCTGGCGCGGTGCGGAGGTCGCTAACATCCTCCGCTTCGAAAAGGATTTCCCCGGCGCGGCGGTGATCCGGCTCGAGCAGAATTACCGCTCAACCAGCCACATCCTCTCCGCCGCCGCCTGCGTCATCGCCCACAACAGTGGTCGCCTCGGCAAGACTTTGTGGACCGACGCTGGTGACGGCGAGAAGGTCAAGGTCATCGGCATCTGGGACGGACCCGAGGAAGCACGCCGCATTGGCGACGAGATCGAAAGCCAAAAGCGCCGTGGTGTAACGCTCGATCAGGTTGCGATTCTCGTCCGCGCCCAATTCCAGACCCGCGAGCTGGAAGAGCGCTTCATCGCCATCGGCTTGCCCTATCAGATCATCGGCGGTTTCCGTTTCTACGAGCGCGCCGAAATCCGCGATGCGCTCGCTTACCTGCGTATCATCGCCCAGCCCGCCGACGATCTCGCCTTCGAACGCATCGTCAACACGCCCAAGCGCGGCCTTGGCGACAAAGCCGTCGCCCGCATCCACGCCTTTGCCCGCGCGACGCAGCAACCGCTTTTGCTCGCCGCCGCGCAAATGCTCGACAGCGACGAGCTGACCCCGCAAGCCCGCCGCAGCCTCGGCCGCTTCGTCGGCGACGTGATGCGCTGGCGAACAATGGCATCCTCCCCTGCAGTTGCAGGGGAGGGGGACCAAGCGCAGCTTGGTGGAGGGGCCTCTTCGGCCAAGGCAGCCTCCCTCCCCCACCCCGAACTCGCGCGCATCATCCTCGAAGAATCCGGCTATACCGCGATGCTCCAGGCCGACCGCAGCGCCGAAAGCGCCGGCCGCCTTGAAAACCTTACCGAGCTGACGCGCGCAATGGAGGAATATGAGACTCTCTCCTCCTTCCTCGAACATGTTTCGCTCGTCATGGACAATGATGCCGATCGCGGCGAGGCTAAGGTCACCATCATGACCATCCACGCCGCCAAGGGGCTGGAGTTCGCGCATCTATTTCTGCCCGGCTGGGAAGAAGGCGTGTTTCCGTCGCAGCGCTCGATGGACGAAGGCGGCCTCGCCAGCCTCGAGGAAGAACGCCGCCTGGCGTATGTCGCGATCACCCGCGCTCGCGAGCGTTGCACCATTCTCCACGCCGCCAACCGCCGCATCTACGGTCAGTGGACATCGAGCATCCCCAGCCGCTTCGTCGCCGAGCTTCCGAAGGAGCATATCGAGCAGGAGACCACGATGACCGGCGGCGAAAGCCTGTGGCGCGCGCAGTTCAGCGAGCGCGGCGACCCCTTCGCCCACCTCGCCGCCGCCCAAAGCAACCGCGCCAGCACCCGCGGCCCCGGCTTCCAGCGGGGCGTCCGCTCCGCCAGCCCCTCTCCCCTCGCGGGAGAGGGCGACTCAGGGAAGCTGAGCGGGGTGAGGGGCCGCAGTTGGGGCGCAAACGCCCCCATCGAAGTTCGCGCCTCGGCCGTATCGCTGGGCAATAAAGGCCGCGACGACCTCGCGCTCGGCCAACGCGTCTTCCACGGCAAATTCGGCTACGGCACCATCGCCATCATCGAAGGCAACAAGCTCGAAATCGACTTCGAACACGCGGGCCGCAAAAAGGTCCTCGACAGCTTCGTGTCATTCTCCTGACCCTTGTCATTCCAGACTCGATCCCTGTCTCGATCCGCCGCAGCCGGTGATGGAGTTAAGCTGTTGCAGCCGCAAAGGCTCGGGAGGGCTAAATCGCTTACGGCGCGCTCTTCCGCATCCGCTCCCGGATCCAGGGCACGATCGACGTCCAGCTCAGTTCCTCGAATAGTTCGATGCCGGCCAAATTGCCTTTTCGCCACACCACCTCGCCCGCTGGAACGACTAACCCGTCAAGCAAGGCAGAAACGAACGCACCGCGCGCGGGCAGATTGTCGCCTTCCAACTGCAGGCCACCGGCGGAAATGTTGCGCAGCATCGCGGTTGCGGCGGTGCCCCCCCATTTGACGCGAATTGCGCAGCGGATCTCGACGCGCGGCATGGTGCGTCGCTCGGCCGGCTGGGCGACCAGCGAGCGGTTGATGAGCGCGAGCATATCGACCGGCTGGGTGAAGCACACGCCCGTTTCTCCGTCGGCTACCCAGGCGATGGTTCCTGACGGTCGTTGACCCGTGCCAAGCTCGACCGCGACCGCATCGCCCGGCCGCTTGGTCAGCGTGCCGCGCAGCGTCGCGCCAAGTGCGGACACTTTCCGGATGGTACAATCCTGCCGCGAAGATTCGTCATAAAGCGCACCCGCGTCCAGCGGGCCGAGTTTAGGCGGCGGCGACGTATCCTCCGGCCACGGAAGGCGGTCGCCCACGATAAAAATCGTTGCTGAAGATGTCTCGACCATTAGCGATCCCGCAGCGTGTCGATCCGCAATGGCCCCGTTCCGCTAACAAGTCGCTAACGCGGGTTTTTCAGATGGCGCGGTAGGTCACGTCCCGAACGCGCACGCCTCCGCTCCCGGCGCTGTAAAGCGCGGGTTTGAGGCTCAGGAATCCGCCGAAGACGTTATGATGGAGGCCCGACACTTCGAGCTGCCACGGATGCTGTTTCCAGTTCTTCCCGTCGTGGGCGTAGAAGAAGGTCACGATGTTCCGGTCGTTGCGCAGACGGATGGTGACGGTCGATGTCGCGATCCGCTCGCGCATCCAGCTATGTTCCTGGGCGTAATTGAACGTCAGCATCTGGGTCGGGGTGAAGCCGATCCCGACGAACGCGCGCTCGTTGTAATAGAGCAATAATCCGCCCTCGCTGTTGTCGATCAGGTCGATAGTGGCGGTGACTTCATAGGCAAGGTCGCCGGCGATGAACGCGAGAGGGGAGCTGGTCGGCGGCGATGTCCCCTTTCCGGCTAGCGTAATGGCGCGGTTTTCGAAGCGGACCCGCTTCATCTCGTCGCTGCCGGGATTCTGGAAAATCCACTGGATTCCGAACTTGTTGGTCGTGAAGTCGTCCGACAGCGGCAACAGCGCAGGGCCCGCCTTGCCCCCGGCCGGCTTGCGCAACGGGATCGAAATGTCCGGAGCGGTGGCGCGAAACCAGCCGTCAGTGGTCCATTCAATCGGCTCAAGCAATGCCTCTCGGCCGAGCGTCCGAAAGCCGTTCTCATAGGCGTGCGACACCATCCACCAGTCACCTGCTGGCCCTTCGACCAGGCTGGCATGCCCGCGCGACCACCATTTCTCTGCGGCGCTGCGGGTCTTGACGATCGGATTGTGCGGACAATGTTCCCACGGCCCGTGGATCGACTTCGACCGGGCCGCGATCACCATGTGACCGGTTGGCGGGCCGGACGTTCCGCCGACTGCGGTGACGAGATAGAAATAGTCGCCGCGGCGGAGCAGCTTCGGGCCCTCCGGGGCGAACATCTCGACAACCCAGTCGGCTGGATAGCGCCACGGCTCATACGCCATTTCCAGCAGCCCGTCGGTGGCCAGCCCGTCGTCGGTCAGCTTCACCCGCTTGATCCCGCTCACGAACAAATAGCGCTTGCCGTCTTCGCCGACGGCGTGACCGGGATCGATCGCGCCGTCGATCTTGAGGTTGATCGGTTCACTCCACGGGCCGCGCATATTATCGGCCCAGATCACGAAAATGCCCTGCTGCCCGTTCGGAAAGGCGGGGATGTAGATGTAATATCGGTCCTTGTGCTTGATGAGGTCCATCGCCCACACATTTCCCAGCGGGACCTTGAGGGCGGTGGAGACAGGTGTCCAGTTCACCAGGTCCCGGCTGTGCCAGATGACAATTCCGGGCACGGCGTCGAACGATGAGAAGGTCATCCAATAATCGCCGCCGTCCTTGAGGATCGTCGGATCGGGCCGGTCGCCGGGAATGATCGGGTTGCGGAAAAACCCATTGCCAAGGTCGGCCTTGCGCTGTCCTTCTGGTCCAGCGCCCCAAGCCTCCAAAGACGTTTTCGCTAGGGGCTGCCCCCCGGAATGCGCGATCGATCCGCGAGCCAAGCTTGGCAGCGCAAGTGACCCAGCGAACAGCGTTTGAAAAGCGCCGCGTCTCGTGGATTTCATTGCGCTGACCGGCTGACGGGCGATCTCATTACCTCGACAGATGTAGGTTTGGCGAGCACGCGCACTCCGTAGATGGCGATATCGCCTTTCGTTGCTTTGATCCTGACTTCGGAGAGCGGAGCGCCGGTCGGCACGAGCGGATAATCCACCACCACCCAATCATCCTTCGGCGGTTTCGTTCGGCGCTCAACCGCAATTGTCTTACCATCGACCTGGATTTCGATTTCTCGGTCGATCTCGAACCAGACGTAGGTCAGTTGCAGAACGGACGGCCCGGGCCGCCGCGCGACCCGGAACGTCATGCTTTCGCCAAGGGAAATCCGGCGCGAACTCTTGCCAAAGAATTGGTCCGCCTCGCTCTTGGTGGCGGTGAAAGCATGATCCTGCTCGGGCTGCTGTTCGCCGATGTGGAAGACATCGATTGTACGGCGGGCAAGGTCGGCTCGAACCGCTTCGGCTGCAAGATAGGCGTCGCGCTCGGCGCTCCAGCTGGCAACGGTGAAGCTCTTGAAATAGACCGCCGTGCGCCGGTCGTACATCGGGAAGAACGGACGAAGCCGAAACTCTCCGCCGAGCACATGCGCCGCGCGATATTGGTGCGCGGCACCCGCTACCGGCATCAGCGCCGCAGCTGGAGCGCCATCGACCAAAAGCGCCGGTGCCGCACCGTCGAATTCCCGATCCGCCGGTCCGAGGTCCGCCGCGACCACCAGCGGCCCGCTCAGGAACGCAACCGTCGAAGGATCGCCAGGGATGGGCTCCGACCGCAAGATCATCGGCAGGGACAGATCGATCCTGTCGCCTGCCTTCCACCTGCGCTTGAGGACAGCGTATCCGTCGCGGCGCACATATTGCGCGGGCTTGCCGTTGAGCCTCAGCGTCGGCTCGTGCGCCCAGACAGGCAGCCGGATCGCAATGTCGGTTGAAGCGCGCGACGGACGACGGACCGTCATTCGGACTTCGCCCTCCATCGGAAATTTCGTATCGAGATCGAGCGCCAGCCCGCGCTCCGCCCACTCCAGTGCCGACGGGATAAACAGGTTCACGTAAAGCGTCTCACGGTCGGTCCAATAGATCGAATCCGCATGCTTGGCGTGGCTTTCCATACCGGAGCCGACGCAGCACCAAAAGTCGGTGTCGGGCGTCGAAAACTTGCGCTTTCCGCCCGCCACCATTGGCATGAAATAGGCGAACATGCCGCTGTCGGGCCGCTGATGCGCAAGCATGTGATTGAGCTGCACGCGCTCGTAATAATCGAAATATTCCGCGTGCGGGCGCCAGCCGTACAAATGCCGCGTGAGGCGCAGCATATTATAGCTGTTGCACGCCTCGCAGGTCGCGTCCGTGATCCGACCTTGCAGCTGGCCGGGCTTACCGAAATGCTCGCGATCCGAATTTCCGCCGATGACGTAGGAATGATGTCCGGTCACCGTCCGATGAAAGAAACGCGCGGCCGCCGCGTGAGCCGGGCTGCCGGTGAGTTCGTGCAGCCGCGCAAGGCCGATGACCTTGGGAATCTGGGTGTTGGCGTGCAGTCCCGGCAGAATATCGCGCTGCGCGGTCAGCGGGTCGAGTACCGCCTTGTGCCGAAGCTTTTCCGCAATGTTCAACCATCGGCGATTGCCGGTGATAGCGTAGGTTTCGGCGAAAGCTTCGTTGATCCCGCCATGTTCGGCACGCAGCATAATCTGGACCTGTGCGTCCGACAGGCCCTCAACGATGGTCGCAAGATATCCGGCCATGCCAAGCAGGATCGGGAGCGCACGCTCATTTTTCGCAAGCTTGTGCGCGTCGATCAGACCCGCCTGCACCTTGTGCCAGGCATAGATCGGCACCCAGCCGCCGTTGAGGTCGAAGCCCTGGCTGCGGATGTCGCCACGCCGGATTTCCTCGAAGACGATCTTACCGTCGACCGTCTTGCCGTCGCGGCGGACCGTCGTCCCCCCAACGTAGCCGTCACGATGAGCCGCCTGGATGCGGGCCAATTCGCCAAGCGCATGATCGAGTTTCGCCGTGAGTGCGGAATTTTCGGTGTTGGCGATGGCCAGCGAACAGCCCGACAGCCAATGGCCGAACGAATGGCCGGCGATCCCTTGCGCCTCCCAGCCTCCGTAAGCTGGGCCCTGAGGCGGAAGTCCGGCCGAGACATAGAAATTATGCAGCAGCCGTTGGGGATCGAGCGACAGCAGAAAACGGCGGTTGGCCTCAAACGCGTCGGCAAAAACGGAAGGCTTCAGGCGAACGAATCGGGCGGGAACGGGCGCGACGCGTTGCGTTGCGCCCGGCTGAACCTTCGCCACCACCGGCGCCGATAGTACCAGCAAGCTGGCCGAACCGAGAAATTCACGCCTTGATGCCCGCACAGTCGCGACCTCGTCCAAATTGTCTGACGAATGTCTAGCCGATACGTTTCGGGCATGCCAGTGGGTGAAGCGGCCCGCCAATCCGCCTCAATTCTCCGCGAACTCGCGCGATTTTTCGATGACGGTGAGCTCGCGCAACAGCGCGTCCACGCTCGCCGTCAGTTCGGGCAAGAAGGTAATCTGATGCCGCGCTCCGCGATAGGATTCGATCATCAGCAGCGCATCGATCAGGATCGGCACGACCAAGCTCTCGGGATCGTCGACCTCGACCAGGCCCTGGAGCTTCTCGAGCGCCTTGCGCCGGGCAGCCTCCGGGTTCGCGACTGCTTCCGTTCGCCCGATCATCCACGCCATACCCATGCTCTCCCGCCAAAAGCCGACGATAGAGCAAGCGAGTCCGCAGGGAAGTTCAACCGGTCGCGCGCGCAGTGCGCCTCAGCGTAAGTCCCCGGGTTAACGAGAGTCTGTTCAGGCAGGCTGCGCCGGCTCCGCTTCAATCGAGCTGAAACTGGCTCTGGCGCTGCGCGATTAGGCGCGAACGGGTGATCGTGCTATTGGAATTCATCGCGCAACACTCCTGCTTTTGCGCGGCGGAGAGACCGCGAGCGCGCGGACTCGACCACAATATTCCTGAGGAACTGCAATTGAGCCGAGCAATGAATCTGAAGATGACGGTCACCGAAGCGACCGCGCGCTGCGAGTCCGAAAAAGTCGGCATATCGGCGATTGAACCCCTGCCCAATGGCGGCGTGCGCCTGGTGTGCATGAGCAGCGATGGCGCCGATACTATCCGCGCCAAATGCAAATCGAAGTTGATCTCCGGCGAAGTCACGCGCGAACGTCACCGGCCGGAACATCCACTCTGGTAAGTCGCTGCGCCGGATGCCGGATTGCTGGATTTTTTCGTACGGCACACTCCGCCAGCCCGACGTGCAACGCGCCATTTTCCAGCGCGAGCTGCGCGGCGAGGACGATTGTCTGACCGGCTTTCGCGTTGGAATTGTGAAGATCAGCGACCCCGATGTCGCGGCGCTGAGCGGATCGGCTGAACATCCGGGACTGATCCGGACCGGCAATCCCGCTGACCGGGTCGCGGGAACGGCCTTCGCGGTCACTGACAGCGAACTTGCGTCCGCCGATGCGTACGAGGCCGCCGATTATGCTCGCCATGCCGTCACCCTGGCATCCGGCAAGACCGCCTTCGTCTATCTCGCGCGGTCGTGAGAGTCAGCATCGGAACATCGCAAGCACTGCCACTCTCCTAAAGCGCCTGCCCCGCGGCCCAGCCGCTCGCCCACGCCCATTGAAAATTATAGCCGCCGAGCCAACCGGTGACATCGACCGCCTCGCCAATCGCATAGAGGCCCGGGACTTTGCTCGCCTCCATCGTTCGCGATGACAATTCGGCGGTCGCGATCCCGCCGGCAGTCACTTCGGCCTTTGCAAAGCCTTCAGTCCCGTTCGGACGGAAGCGCCAGTCGCGCAGCCGTGCCTCGACATCGTCAAGCTGCCGGTCGGTAACGTCGGCCAAGCGGGCGATCGCTCCGATGCGCTCGCCCAGCGTGGCCGCCAGGCGCGTCGGAAGCTGCTCCCCGAGCACATGCGCGAGCGCTGCCTTCGGCCGCGTTCGCTTCGCCGCCACGAGCCAGCCCCGCGCGGCGTCGGGCAGGAAGTCGATCCCAATCTCATCCCCGTGCCGCCAATATGAGGAAATTTGCAGGATCGCGGGGCCGGACAGACCGCGATGCGTGAACAACGCCGCCTCGCGAAAGCTTGCCTTGCCGGCGCGCGCAACCACGTCGGTCGCCACCCCCGACAATTCCCGGAACAGTACTTGCTCGCCGCCCAGCGTCAGCGGCACCAGCCCCGGCCGCGGCTCGACCACTTTCAATCCGAACTTGCGCGCAAGATCATAAGCGAAACCGGTGGCCCCCAGCTTGGGGATCGACGGTCCACCGGTCGCGATCACCAGCGCCGGTGCTGCCGCCAGCCATTCCGCGGCGGCGACACGGAACTGACCGTCCGCATGGTCGATTGCGCGCGCCGGGGCCCCGAGCCGAAGCGTCACCCCGCCCTGCTCGCATTCGTCCAGCAGCATCGCGACGATCTGCTTCGCCGACCCGTCGCAGAACAATTGACCAAGCGTTTTCTCGTGCCACGCAATCTGGTGTCGCTCGACCAGCGCGAGGAAATCCGCCGCCGTGTAGCGCCGCAGCGCCGACTTCATGAAATGCGGATTGGCCGACAGATAATGCTCCGGCCCGGCACCCGCATTGGTAAAATTGCACCGCCCGCCGCCCGAGATCAGGATTTTCTTCCCCGGCGCATCGGCATGGTCGAGCAGCAGCACCCGCCGCCCCCGCTGCCCCGCAACCGCCGCGCACATCAACCCCGCCCCGCCCGCGCCGAGGATGATTGCGTCGAAGCGTTCCGGAGCAAGCGTCATCGCCGCTCCCTAGCGCGGAGCTAGGCGTCCGTCATTGTGGAGCGAACGTCGAATGTCCGGGATGGGTGGGACACAGGCAGTCAATCGTCGTCCGGAATCTCGCCTCTGAATTTCACACTCGACCTATAATCGCCTGACGACGCGTCGCTCCATTGCAACAATCCAGCATCCACCGTCTCCGCGCCCATATGCTTCACGAAGGCGCCACGTAAGGCTTCTTTCTGGCGCTGTGACCGCGCTGGTTCCGAATTCGGGTTGAGGTTATCGGCAAGGAAAAGCCACTCCACGAACTGATCGGCAGTAACTGGCCCTGCTGGAGGAATTAGCAAATCAACGTGAAGAGAGCAGCCATGTTTGATGGTCCCGCAAAAGCCCCACACGACGCAAGCGTCATGCATCAGTGCATCGTAGCCAGACTTGGTCATGTGCCGACCTTGGAGGCCGCAGCGAATGTCTGCAACAGCCGAAGGTAGAACATTCAACCCACCCAACCTGCGCCCCTGTAGCTCGGCACCTCACACGGAGGCTCGACAGGCGGCTTTCCGCTGCACAAAAGGGCGTGAGGAGATCGAAGACATGCGTTTTCACGGCTTGCTGACACTTGCGCTCGCCATTTCGGCCGCCGCTTCCACCGCTGCCCCCACCCAATCCGCCGCGGTCTTCGACTGGTTCGAATATCGCGGTGCCGACCCCCTGCCGCAGCCCCGCGCGGGCGAATATGCCAATCCGATCCTCGGCGGCTTCTATCCCGACCCGAGCATCGTCCGCGTCGGCGGCGATTTCTACATGGTCAATTCCACCTTTTCCTGGTTCCCGGGTATTCCCGTGTTCCACAGCCGCGACCTGGTGAACTGGCGGCAGATCGGCAATGCCATCGACCGCCCCGATCAACTCGACTTCAAGAAGCTCGGCATCTCGCGCGGGGTCTTCGCGCCGACCATCGCACATCACGCCGGCACCTTTTACATCGTCAACACCTGCGTAGATTGCGGCGGCAATTTCGTCATCACCGCGAGAAATCCCGCCGGCCCGTGGAGCGACCCCACCTTCCTGCCGCAGGTCGGGGGGATCGATCCCTCGCTGTTCTTCGACGCCGACCGTCGCACGTGGATTCTCAACAACGACAATCCGCAGGGCAAGCCATTGTATGACGGCCATCGCGCCATCTGGATCCAGCAATTCGATCCGAAGAGCAAAACCAGCTTCGGTCCGCGCAAGATGCTGATCGACGGCGGCGTCGACATCGCCAAGAAGCCGGTGTGGATCGAGGGCCCGCACCTCTACCAGCATAACGGCTTTTACTATCTGATGGCGGCGGAGGGCGGCACCAGCGACCAGCATAGTGAAGTGATCTTCCGCAGCCGCGACGTGCTCGGGCCGTATGTGCCGTGGGACGCCAACCCGATCCTCACCCAACGCGATTTGCCGGAGGCGCGGCGGAGCCCGATCACCTCGACCGGCCATGCCGACATCGTCCAGCTGGCGGATGGCGCGTGGTGGTCGGTGTTCCTCGGCACCCGGCCGTATGAAGGCGATTATTACAACACCGGCCGCGAAACGTTCATGCTGCCGGTGAAATGGGAGAATGGCTGGCCGCGCATTACTTCTACCGGGCAGCCCATTCCCTACAACCACAAAAAACCTGCGCTCCTGCAGACCTCCGGCAAGCCGATCTACAGCCGGACGATGGTCGCGCGGGACGAGTTCACCGGAAAAGCGATCGGCCCCGAATGGATGATGATGCGCAATCCACGCGAACGCTGGCATCGGTTGTCGGGCGGAGCGCTGGAGCTGAAACCGCGTCCGGTCGGGCTTGGTGACTTCGGCAACCCGTCGTTTCTCGCCCGCCGCCAGCAACACATGTACGCGACCGCCTCGACCAGCGTCCGCTTCACGCCGCGCAGCGACAGCGACCGCGCCGGGCTCGCGGCAATCCAGAACGATGAATATTGGTTCGCCCTCTCGGTGGCCCGGGGCCGGGTCGTGCTTGAACGGCGCGCCGGGCCCAAAGACGCTGCGCGCGGCGTGATAATCGCCTCGGCGCCACTCAGCGATGCAGCAGGCGCACCCGTATACCTCCGCATCAAGGCACGCGGTGCGTTCTACGACTTCGCTTATGCGCAGAAGCCGGGCGCGTGGCGCACGCTTCGCCAAGGCGAGGACGGCCGGATCCTCAGCACCAAGACTGCCGGCGGGTTCGTCGGCACGCTAATCGGTCCCTACGCTTATACCGATGCGCAATGATCCGGCCTTCAGGGCAACGTTCCGCGGTCGCGCTCTGCGTCGGTCGCTCATCGTGGCGCTGGTCATCGGCACGCTGCTCAACGCCATCAATCAGGGCCCGGAAGTCCTCGCCGGTCAACCGCCCGTGTGGTGGAAGATTTTGCTGACCTATTTCGTGCCGTTCGCGGTTGCCAGCTACGGAAGTTACGCAGCGCTCGCGAGCCGCGACTGACGACGGAGCCACTGTCAGATTTCTCGACTCGATAAACGGTGGAACCGACTTGGGTCTGAATCATTGTCAAGTCTAAAGTAGATTAAAAAAGAGATGGAAAATGAAACAGCTAGCGTTTGCGCTGGCGGTCACGGGTGCGCTCGGCATGGCCATCCCAATATCCCCCGCCACTGCCTCCATCGAGACCTATGAAGCCAAGGCGGAAGCTGCGAACGCTGCCGCAATCGCGCGTTCCGACATGGTCGACGCCTTCGGCGACGAGGAATTGAAGCCCGGCCATTTTTTATGGCGAAATGTCCCGGAGTCGGCCGGAGCAGAACGGGTCGTCGTCAGCCTGTCCGATCAGCTTGCGTTCCTTTATCGGGGCGACACGCTGATGGCGGTTTCGACGATTTCGAGCGGGACGGACCAGACTCCCACCCCAACCGGGATCTTCAATGTGCTTGAAAAGAAGCCAATGCACCGGTCGCGCAAGTACGACAATGCGCCGATGCCGTTCATGCAGCGCATAGACGGTTTCGGCATCGCGCTCCATGCGGGCCACCTTCCAGGCCGCCCTGCTTCGCACGGATGTGTTCGTCTCCCTGCAAAGTTCGCGGCCAAACTGTTCAGCACTACGCCCGTCGGCACGCCGATCTTCATCGCTAGCTAGGAACCGGTGCTCCTGCTGAGCCGCCATCGCTTGAACTGTTCGGGCGATGGCGGCATGCACCGGAACGATGTTTGACGGAATCCAGCCCGCCAAGGCGGAACAACCCCCTGTTTTCGATCTCGACAATCCGCTTCCGCTTGCCTGCATCGTCGGTGCACCGCGATGTGGAACAACGTCGCTTTTCCGGTTCCTGAAGGCGCATCCGAACGTCTGCTTCTCGAAGCCCAAAGAGCCGCACTTTTTCGCGCTGCACGACTTGAACGCGCTGGACCTGCCCGAGCTCAAGGATCGGGTGCGCGGCCAATACCTCATGCGGTTCTTTCCGCATCTCGCCGCCGGCGAAACCCAGCTTGCGGAAGGATCGGTTTCGTATCTTTATGCGGCCGAGCGGGTCCGAACGATCCTGCGCATCTGGCCCGACGCAAAATTCATCATATCCCTGCGCGATCCATTGCAATTGCTTCCATCGATCCATCAGCGTCTGCTCTATCAAGGCGACGAAAACGTGCGCGATTTCGATCGGGCATGGCGGCTATGCCCGGAGCGCGCCGCGGGACGCCGCATCCCACGCACCGCGATCGATCCAAGGCTATTGCGCTACGACGAGATCGGGCAGCTCGGCAAACATGTTCAGGACTTCTTCGATGCCGTCGGTAAGGAGCGGTGCCTGGTCATTCTTTATGACGACCTCGCAGCGGACTCGGCGGCGGTGTTCAACCGCATGCTCGACTTTCTTGGCTTGCCCCCATTCGCTTACGAAGGCGAGCAGCGCAGACGCGCGCGCCAGGGGTTCCGGTTCGGCTGGCTCCAACGCTTGCTGAAGCGCCCGCCGGTCGTCACTCGGGCGGTGCTGGCCGGCGAGCAATATCGGCAACGCGTAACGTCCAAGCCGGCCAAGCAACCCGGGGGCGTGGCCAAGGGCGTCATGAAGTTGCGCAAGCGCCTGATCGCCTGGAACGCGGCCCCCGCCCCACCAACGCGCATGTCGCCAGAAGTGGAGCAGGAAATTCGTCTGTTGTTCTCAAAGGACATCGACCGGCTCGGCGCGCTGATCGACCGCGACCTGTCACACTGGCTTGGCCGCTCGCACGCGACGAGGACACCGCAGGCATAAATGCTGCAAGCCGACCGCGACCAGGTCGCAGTCGGCTTTCGATGGCGTCTCGATCAGACGGTGGCTTCCGTCATGGTGGACAGCTCCGGCTTGGGCAGCCCGGTCGCTTTATATTGCTCCAGCAGCTCGGCCTTGCGCGCGGCCATCTGCTCACCCAGCGCATCCATGTCGAGGCCGGCCTTTTTGGCCTGGGCGAACATGCCTTCCATGCGCTTTTCTTCTTCTTCGACGTGATGCTCGATCTGCTCCTGAAGCACCTTGACCTTTGCGTCATAATATTCGTCGCCGGGCCCGCCAGCCTCGATCTCGGCCATCAGGACCTTGGCGCCGTCATGCTCGACATAGGCTTCCTTGAGCAGGTCTTCCTCGATCTTGCCTTCGCAGGCCGGGTAGAAGATTTCTTCTTCGATTTTGGCATGAACCGTCAGCTCAAGACAGATTTGCTTGGCGATTTTCTCCTTGCGGCCGTCGCCGCTGGCCTTCTCATATTGCGCAAACAACTCTTCCACCTCGCGATGATCTTTTTTGAGCAAGGCGACGGCATCCGGGGTCTGAAGCATAGTTGATCTCCTAAAATTCTCCCAGCAAAACCAACGGCGTGTGAGGCGGTTCCTGTTGCGAAGCTTTCTCAAATGAGCACTGAAAACGGAGGATGCGGCATGGGCCTGCGCTACCTTTCGCACCGAACAGAGAAGCGCGCGTTCGAGGTCGCGCGGGGTGGAGGAGTGCTGACCTTCGTGGGCGTCCTACCGGGTGAAGGTCACAAAGTTCACGTCCGATGGGGTGACACGGAGGCCTCCTCTACCTCTACCTCTACCTCTACCTCTACCTCTTCCGCTTCGCCGCAAACGATTGGTATCGAGGGTCAATTTCGGTCGTTGTTCCTATCGAGCCAGCGCGCGGTTGTGACCTTTGTCGCGTCACGCGGGCAGAAGACGCGGGGAAGTCCAACGACGCGAAAGAGCGCGCGGACCAACTCCGCAGCCGACGAGCGTGACAGGCGAAATCCAACTTTGGAAGAGGCTTAGGCCGGTGCCAAACTTGTCGGCATGAGCGGCGTGCGACGCTTCCCGGGTTGCTCTTGCTGGGTCGCGTCCGGTTAGATGCTGTCGTGAATTAAGTATTGTGTCCCCGGAATTGCTGTCCTGTCCCCGGAATTGCTGTCCTGTCCCCGGAATTGCCGTCCCCGGAATTGCCGTGTCCCCGGAATTGCCGGACGGAATTGGTGTCCCCGGAATTGCCCGGAATTGTCTGCAGCACCAGGTCCGTCCTCTGTAGTCGCGTCAATCTACAAGCCGAAGTGTCACGGGGGTCACATTGGGGATCGACTTGTCGTGAATTGGCGCACGATACGACAGGCGATTGCGTCCAACGTGAAGGGGAATTCTCCGAGACACCAAGTCGACCGAGCCTCCGCTCAATCGGCGACCTGACCTAAAATAGAATGCAATTTTCGAACTCTTGCACGCTCCGGCTGAGCCCAACAGGCTACGGACAACGGGAGAAACGGTGCTTCTTGCCGCTGCCCACATAACTTCGCATTGCAGCCTGAGATCGCCAATGGTTCTCCGGACATCAGTCGTTCCCGGAGACATGACCCAGAGAGATACGCCAACCCTTTTACGTGAAAAATTGCTTCTTAGCGCGTAGGGTCCGTCCTTCGGGAGCGAGCTTGGAAAATAGATTCGAGCACCAACTTCGCGCGGCAATTCGATCTGCTGATTGGGACCAGTCAGGAAGAGTCGTGCATTTTCAGGCACTCCCCCGCCGAGGTCATTTAGCTCGACATAGAGGCGGGCATTGGGTGCGTACGTCGATCGATGTCGCTCAAACGCCCGCAGCATTTCCATTAACTGCTGCGCTGAGAGCGTGAACGGATTCTTGAGGCCGATGACGACTATTTCAGGTGAATATGTCTCATTAGATATCAACGACCCTTCGGGTGATTTCGATTGCGAAGCAAAAGAAATACCAGGCACTGTGATCGTCAACAGCAGAAAGATCCCGAGTACGCCTACACTAGCCCCAATTCTAATATCAGGCATAATCCAAGATTCCCTTTTTGATCATCCAGTCAGCGACGTAAAGCGGCATGGCTAATTCACCGAATCCGGGGACACGAATCCGGGGACACATCACCGAATCCGCCGAATCCGGGGACACAGTACCTAGCCGAATCCGGGGACACAGTACCTAATTGCGTTCCCGCCGAATCCGGGGACACACCCAAATCCGGGGACACCAAATCCGGGCAAATCCGGGGACACCTGCAAATCCGGGGACACAATACCTAATTCGGAATCCGGGGACACAGTACCTAATTGCGTTCCCGCCGAATCCGGGGACACACCCAAATCCGGGGACACCCAAATCCGGGGACACACCCAAATCCGGGGACACAATACCTAATTGCTTCCCGGCGCGTCGCTTGAAACTTGTACCTCAGCAGCGGCGACCGGAGCGGCGGGCGTGGGCACCGGGCCGCTGTTCAGTTCCATCCAGTCGCGGAACGGGAGCTTGTACAGCATGTCCATCACTTCGAACTCCAATCCGCCCGGCTGGTTCGTACTGCTGTTCCACAGCGCGACGACGCCGCTCTTCAACTGCGGATCGAACAGGATCAGCGAGCGATAGCCGGCGACGCCGCCGCGATGGCCGACGATGCGATGGCCGGCATAATCATAGCTGCGCCAGCCATAGCCGTAATTTGCTTCACCGAGCCGCTCGAGGAACTTGCGCAGCCGCCCCCGCTCGCCCGGAGTTTTGACCAGCGGCGCGTGAATCGTGTCGAGCAGAGTGGGAGACAAGACATCGGGCATTCCGCCCATCTGCGCGATCATCCACAGGCTCATGTCCTTGATGTTGCTGTTAACCCCGCCGGCCGCGGGCACACGATAATAAGGCTCCAGCACCTCGAGTGGCCGCCGCCCAACGCTGTGCGGCCGGGCCCAGCTTTTGGCGCCGACCAGCCCCGCCCGCGTCGCGCTGGCACTGCTCATCCCGATCGGGTTGAACAGCAATTCTCGAAGCGCGTCCGGATAAGGCTTGCCGATGATCTTCTCGACGATCTCCGAAGACGCATCATAAGCGACGTTCTGGTAGCTCCAGCAAGTTCCCGGCTGGCAGATGAGGTTGAGCTGGCCGAGCGTCTGGCGAAGAAAGCGCGGGTCCTGCCCTTCTTCAAGCTTGTTGTCATAGGCGTTGCGATAAAGGCCCAGACGATGCGACATGAGATCGCCAACCGTCGCTCTGTACTCCGCTCCCGCCGGCAACCGCAGGGTGGTGCCATATTTGGCGACCGGATCAGAGAAGCTGACCTTTCCCTGCTCGGCAAGCTTGCCGATCGCTGTCCCTGCAACGCCCTTGGACACCGACGCCCAGCGAAACACGGTGCCGGTGCCGACCCGCTCACCGGATCCCGCGAGCGTCTCGCCATATCCGGACAGGAACGTGATGCGGCCATCTTCGACGATCCCGACTGCCATGCCGACCATCGCTGGCTTGGCGATGAGGCGCTTCAACCGGCTGTCGATCGCGACATAATCGACGTTGCGGCGGTTGCCGACGACGACGGTCGCAAGTTGTCGATGCGCCTCGACGGTTGGGGCAGTTTGACGCTCGGCCGCGGGATGCGGACGCATCGCCAGGACCGCGGTTGCCCCGAGCACCGCAGCGGCTGCCAGCCCGACCTTGGATGATCTCTTCAAAATAACGGTCCCCACCCTCCACTTCCCTGTGGAGGCGGCGAGGCAAGCGCTCAATCTGCTGGAGCAGCCCGCGCGACGAAGCGATTCATGGCTGCGACGAATGCCGGCGCGAGGGGACGTTTGGCGCTGTTGCTCGCGAAAGCCTTCCGGCGTCAAAAAAACGCGCGGCGGACGTGGGGTTCGGCCGCCGCGCGCGGGCAGTTAGAATTTACCCCTGATGCCGGCCATGACGATGCGGCCAGGCTTGTAATAAGTGAAGGCGGCGTTCGGGAACTGGAAGTAAGAGCGCTGGGCCTCCTTCGTGATGTTCTGAACGTCAAGCGTCAGGTCGGGCAGGCTTCTCATACCCAGAATCTTGCTGAGCTCGAGGGAGCCGGCGAAGTCCCACTGATGGTAGTCGTCGGTGAACAAGGCAGCGGCGGAGATGCCATTCTGGCCCGGCCCGGAAGCCTGGAAGCCCTTGCTGAAAGTATTCGAAAGCCGGAGGGAGACGCCATGATTCTCGTAATAGCCGGTGATATTGCGAGAGCGCGGCGGAACCCCGGTCGCGACGGCGAGACCGGCGGCGGACCCCGACCCGCTTTGGTCGACGATCGTCAGGTTCGCATTAAACCCGAACCCGTTGAGCCCGAAGCGGCCGAGCAGGAAGTCGAGCGGCTGCACCCAGGTGAATTCAAGCCCGTTGATGTTGAGCTTGCCCGGCACGTTCGTCTGCTGCGTCAGGATAACGGTTGCCGCACCAGGTCCGCCGCGCGCATCGATCGCCGACCGCTGAGTTGGACTTAGCGTATCGTAGGTGACCCCATATTGAGCAAGGGTGGAGAAGGGCAAAGGCGGCGAATTACGATTCTCCGTGAATCCCTGAATCGACTTTCGGAAGGCCGCGAGGCCAAAATAACCTTCGCTCCCGGTGTAGTACTCGAAACCTAAATCGATGTTCTTTGACAGGTATGGCTCAAGGGCCGGATTGCCGACGCTTCCTTGATCGGCCGACGGGCTGCTGAAGTTAAGGCCCGGAAGCATGTTCGCCGGGTTGGGCCGGGTCATCGTCTTCGACAACGCGGCGCGAACGACGGCATGGTCGCCGATATGATAAGCGGCGCTCGCCGACGGCAGCCAGTTGGTGTAACTTTGCTCTGTGTAAACGAAGTTGATGATGTTCGGATAGCAGGAGCCGTCGCGGAGGTTGGCTCCCCCTCCCGGGCAAGCCGTCGGCAGCGGTCCGGCGCCATCCGGGTCGGTCGAGTTGCGCGGATCCGGTATCGACACCCGCCCTCCGATGCTTTGGTTGGACTTCACCCAGCGCATGCCCGCGTTATAAACCAGCCGGTTCCCACCGACGTCCATGTCGCCGTTGACCTCACCGAAGATTCCCCAGGTCTTTTCCCGCAACGCGCCACCGCTGGCACCTGTATTGGCGCCGCCGGTTTCAGGCGCGGCGTCGTGAAAGGCATCATAGTTAGAGGCTTTGCGGAAGGCATCCCAATCGACCGTGATATAGCCGTTCGGCCCCGGCCGCAGGAAGCCCTGCAGCGGCGCACCGCTAGGGATCAGCGAACCCGCATAGGTGACTGGCCCCGCCTGGCCGGCTGTGTAGCCGGTGCCATAGGCGGGATATGACGGGTAGCCGGCGGGTGCCGCGCCAGGCTGATTGAGGCCCTGGCATGACGGCTGGCCATTCGGGCCGGGCAGGAAGACCGACGGGTTATTGCCGCAAACCGCATTCTGCCACTGCTGGCTGGCGTCGAAACCCCGAATCCGCCGATAGACGATGTCATAGGCGCTTCCGACATGCAGGTTGAGGTGCGGATCGCCCCATACCGCGCTCCCGCGCACACCCTTGGTGTAGGTGCGGCGGCGCTCGTCCTGGATGTTCAACCGACCGCCGGTCCAGCCGAAGTTCGCCGGATTGTTCAGGTCGACATTGGTCTGGATGGACGGAATCGGTCCGACCGTGTTGTCATAGTCCACCG
>JBDSZD010000234.1:0-4188 GCA_039925325.1 Sphingomicrobium sp. | reverse complement strand
ATCCGGCTGGTCGATCGCGCCTCGGCGACGATGGTCCACGTCGCCGCCGACCGAATCACGCCGATGGCCGTCCCGCTGATGGTCATCGTCGGCCGCGAAGCGCTGCCCCCGGGAGCCGAAGCCGACGAAAGTTTGCTGATTCAGGCCGAAGCGTTGGCGCAGGAGGCCATGCGGTGAACTCGTTCATTGCCGGTCCAATGCGGCTGTGCGATTCTCACGCCATGAGAGCCATGAGAGCCATGATCCTGATCGTTGCTGCTGTGTCGCTGCAGGGCTGCGTCGTCGGCACGATTGCCGAGACCGCGATCGATGTGGCGACCCTTCCGGTCCGGGCTGCGTCGGCAGGGGTCGACGCAGTCACCACCAGCCAGTCCGAAGCCGATCAGAAGCGCGGCCGGGAGCTGCGCAAGGCGGAAGAACAACGCGGTCGCGAACTTCGCGCGATGGAAAGCCGGTGCCGCAAAGGGCGCGCACTCCCCACCGACGATTGCCGCGCGTTCCAGCCGCGCTAGCCTCCCGGCTTCTGGACTGCTTCGCTACGCTCGCAATGACGGCTAAGGGCGACCAATGCGCTACTTTCTCGACACGGAATTCAACGGCTTTGGCGGCGCCCTGCTCAGTTTTGCGCTGGTGCCCGAGGAGGGCGAGGAACTCTACGTCACGCTTCGCTGCGAAGATTCGATCGAACCCTGGGTAGAGCGCCATGTCGTGCCCTTCATCGACATGGTTCCCGACGGGCTCGGGGGACCGCGGATGAGCCGCCCGGATGCGGCCCTCGCCCTCGCCCATTTTCTTCAGGCCGATGCCACGCCGCTGCTGGTCGCCGACTGGCCCGAGGACATCGCACAATTGTGCATGCTGCTGCTGACCGGCCCCGGCACCATGGTCCCGGTTCCGCCATTATCGTTTGAGTTGGTGCCCCTGCCCGGCTTCAGCACGGCGGCGAACAGCGCAGTCCCGCATAACGCCCTCCACGATGCCCGCGCGCTGCGCGATCATGTGCTGGAATTGGGGATGTGACCATCGTAAGCTTGGGCGATGGCCAGTTTTTCGTTTGCCGGACAGGAATTTACCCCAACCGCTGAAGGCGCTTTGTTCTGGCCGGCGCAACAGGCCCTGCTCGTCGCCGATCTGCATCTGGAAAAGGCGAGCTGGTTCGCGCGGCTCGGCCAGTTTCTTCCGCCCTATGATTCGCACGCGACGCTGGTGCAGCTAAGCGACGAGTTGGCCCGCAGCGGAGCGACCCAAGTGTACTGCCTGGGCGACAGCTTCCACGACCGCTTCGGTTGCGACCGGTTGCCGGACGACGCCCGCAATCTCCTCACCCGGATGACTGCACAGGTCGACTGGACCTGGGTGATCGGCAATCACGACCCCGGATTTTCCGATCATTGCGGAGGCTGCATCGTCGATGAGGCGGAAATCGAGGGCTTCATCTTGCGGCATGAGGCGGACCCTGCCGACCCAAGGCCGGAACTGTCGGGCCATTTCCATCCGAAGCTTCGGGTGCAAATCCAGGGTCGCAACGTGTCCCGCCGCTGCTTCATTGTCTCGGAAACGAAGATGATCCTCCCCGCTTTTGGATCGCTCACCGGCGGGCTAAATGCCACGCACCCCGAGATTCTCCGTCACGTCGGAAGCCACGCAACCGCGCTCGTGCCCGTCTCGGATCGCCTGCTGAGGTTCCCCCTCGCGGCCTAGTCCTGTTCAGCTGATTGAAGCGGTGCCGGCCCGCACCCCCACCCGGCCAACCCATTAAGTGTATCCTATGGGTTGGCTGGGTGGGGGTGTGGGCCGGTGCAGCCACTTGAAACAGATTCTAGAGCCCGCGAACCTCGATCGCCATGGTGCCGGTCGGTGACAGAACAAGGCGCGCGGTCGCGGCGGTGCGGCGGCCGAACGTGGCGGCCTGAAGCTCGTTGCGCGCGGCATGGCGGTCAAAACTAAATCCGCGTTGCTCCGCAGCGTCGCTGAGCTGCTGAAGATGATCGCAGAGGTCCTGGATGCCCTCTTCGGGATCGAATCGCATCATGGCTTCAAGGTCGGTCGATTCGGTGTCGGCGCTCACGCTTGCCCCATTGCCACCATTGCGTGGCTCTTCAAGCCCCTTCGTTGCGCGGCCCGAAAGCTCGGCCTAAGCCTCGCGCCATGAAAACCGCCAGCTCCCTTCTGATTTCAGTGGCCATGATTCTGTCCTCCAGCGCCGTCGGGGCGCAAGCGATCGACCGTAAGACCCAGGCCCGCATCGACCGCCTGCTCAAAGCGACTCCGCTGATCGACGGTCACAACGACTTGCCGGGCGAGTTGCGCGACAAATATGCCGGTCGCACGGACATGGTCGCCGCCGGATCCGACCGGCTCGTCCAGCCCCTCATGACCGACATGGCGAGGCTTCGCGCCGGACGGGTCGGCGGGCAATTCTGGTCGGTGTTCATTACCGGCACGATCACCGGCAATGAGGCTCTCCGCACCACAATCGAGCAGATCGACATCGCACGGCGGCTGATCGACAGCTATCCGCGCGATCTTCAGCTCGCGTCCAATGCCGAAGATATGATGCGCATCCATCGTTCGGGACGCATTGCTTCCCTTCTGGGCATCGAGGGCGGACGCCAGATCGGCGGCTCGCTTGCCGCGCTACGGCAGTTCCACGCGCTCGGCGTCCGCTATGTCACCCTAACCCACAACCAGACGACCGAATGGGCCGACAGCGCCACCGACGTGCCGAAGCACGGGGGCCTCGCTCCGTTCGGCGAGCAAGTAGTCGGCGAGATGAACCGTCTCGGCATGCTGATCGACCTCAGCCATGTCTCGCCGGAGACCATGCACGATGCGATTCGGGTCACGCGCGCGCCGATAATTTTCTCTCACTCCAATGCTTATACGCTGAACCCGCACCCGCGGAATGTGCCCGACGAGGTGCTACGGCTGCTGCCGGCCAACGGTGGCATCGTGATGGTCAACTTCTATCCGGCCTTCCTCACCCCCGCGGCCACCGATTGGGCGCGCAACCGGACAGGGCAGGAGGCGCGGCTCAAGGCGGTCCACCCGACCAGCACCGAGCATCAGGCCGCAGCGCTCAAGGCTTGGGAAACCGTGCACCCGCGCCCCCGTGTCGGTGTAGGTGTGGTCGCGGACCATATCGAGCATATCGTTCGGACGGCTGGCGCGGACCATGTCGGGATCGGCGGCGATCTCGACGGCGTTCCCTACACTGTCGACGGTCTGGAAAGCGTGGCCGGCTATCCGTTGCTGTTTGCCGAGCTGATCCGTCGTGGCTGGAGCGACCGCGACCTGGCGAAGCTTGCGGGCGGCAACATATTGCGGGTCATGCGCCGGGCTGAAGCTGTCGCGGCCTCGATGAAGGACGTTCCGCCAGCGCTCGACCGGCTTGAGCAGAAATGATGAGCAGTCCGCCGCTCAAGGCCGCGATCATCCCCGTCACCCCGCTTCAGCAGAATTGCAGCCTGATCTGGTGCACTCAGACAATGCGGGGCGCGTTCGTCGATCCGGGCGGCGACCTGCCCCGGCTCAAGGCGGCGGCGCAACAGGCCGGCGTTACCATCGAAAAGATTCTGCTGACCCATGGCCACATTGATCATTGCGGATCGGCGGGAATTCTCGCCGAGGAACTAGGCGTTCCGATCGAAGGGCCGCATGAGGACGATCTGTTCTGGATCGCGCAACTGGAAGAGGACGGACGCCGCTACGGCATCCCCGGCAAGCCTTTTCAATCGGACCGCTATCTCGTCGATGGCGACACCGTCACGGTCGGGAATCTGACCTTCAACGTCCGCCACTGCCCCGGCCACACCCCCGGCCATGTCGTCTTCCACCATCCCGAATCCTCGCTGGCAATGGTCGGCGACGTGCTCTTCCAGGGCTCGGTCGGCCGCACCGACTTTCCACGCGGCAATACCGAACAGCTGATTCGCTCGATTACCGAGCGACTTTGGCCGATGGGCAATGCCACCACCTTCATCCCCGGCCACGGACCGATGTCCACCTTCGGCCACGAGCGCGCGACCAATCCGTTCGTGGCGGATCGCGTGCTGGCTCGTTGACCTGCTTGCGCTTCGCGGCCGTTTCGCTATAGGGGCGGCGGTTCGCGACGATCCGGCCGCCGCCGCGGGTTCATCCCCGTCGAGCAAGCGTGCAGATCGTCGCAATTTTTATTGTTGTTCAAGC
>JBDSZD010000233.1:0-2145 GCA_039925325.1 Sphingomicrobium sp. | reverse complement strand
ACTCCGCGACCTCGCCGGGCGGCCGCTTGCCGGCATCCCCCGCCTTGGACATCCAGTCGCCGGCCGCTCCGATCGCCCGCGGCATGGGCCTCGACCGGCCGTTTTTCGACGACAAGAACCGCGCCTTTTGGATTCTGCAATCGGTCGGTTGGTCGGGGTATTTCTTCCTTCGCACGGTGTCGGGATTTGCCAACGACAAGGTGTGGATGTTTGCGGTCCACGTGCTGCTGATGACCGCAACCGGATATTCGCTGACGCTGCTGATGGGCGCTTTGTTCCGCCGTCTGATTTCGATGAAACCGGTGTTGACCACCGCGCTGTCGCTGCTCGCTGTGGTGCTTGCGGCGACCGCATTCTCGATCATCGAGACGTGGAGCGTCGCGACCTTCGTCAACCAGGGATGGCGACCGGCGGGAATTGAATATCTCGGTGGCTTCATCCTCAATTTCACTTTGCTCGCGGCGTGGGCCGCGCTTTATTACGGGATCAATTATTTCCTGCTGCTCGAGGAGCAAATCGACCAGCGCGAGCGGCTGGAAAACCAGGCGTCCTCGGCCCAGCTGGCGATGCTGCGTTATCAGTTGAACCCGCATTTCCTGTTCAACACATTGAATTCGATTTCGACTTTGGTGCTGCTGAAACAGACCGAGCGCGCCAATGCGATGCTTGCGCGGCTGTCCTCGTTCCTGCGCTACACCCTTGCCAACGAGCCGACCGCCAAGGTGACGCTGGCGCAGGAGGTCGAGACGCTGAAGCTCTATCTCGAGATCGAGAAGATGCGTTTTGAGGACCGGTTGCGGCCGCATTTCAAGATCGAGTCGGAGACGATCGGGGCGCGGCTGCCCTCGCTTTTGCTCCAGCCACTGATAGAAAATGCGATCAAATATGCGGTTACGCCGAGCGAGAATGGCGCGGACATCTGGATCACCGCAGTGCAGCGCGGCGAAACGGTCCGAATCGAAGTGGCCGACAATGGCAATGGCGAAGGCACCGCGATTTCCGCGACCCCCTCGACCGGTGTCGGTCTCGCCAATATCCGCGACCGGCTGGTCCAGGCTTATGGGCCGGCCCATAGTTTCACGACGCGAACGAACGAACGGGGCGGCTTCAGCGTTGTGGTCGAAATTCCCTTTGAGAGCGGAGACAAGGACTCATGAGTATCCGGACCATCCTGGTCGACGACGAACCGCTTGCCACCCAGGGCATGCAGCTCCGCCTGCAGGCGCATGACGATGTCGAGGTGATCGCCACCGCCGCCAACGGGCGCGAGGCGATCCGCGCAATCAAGACCAACAAGCCGGACCTCGTCTTTCTCGACATCCAGATGCCGGGTTTCGACGGTTTTTCGGTGATCCAGGGACTGATGGAGGTCGAGCCGCCACTGTTCGTGTTCGTCACGGCTTACGGCGACCATGCGTTGAGGGCGTTCGAATCGCAGGCGGTCGATTATCTGATGAAGCCGGTGGAGGAGGATCGGCTGGCGGCAACGCTCGATCGGGTGCGGCAGCGGCTGAGCGAAAAGCGCGGAGCCGAGGAAGCGGAGCGCTTCAAGGAAGCTTTGGTCGAACATGCGCCCGAGGCGGCGGAGGAGATGGAGGGCGCGGGCGATGCGCCTCTGTCCAATCGGTTCGAGAAGATGATCAACATCAAGGACCAGGGACAGATTTTCCGGGTCGATGTGGATACGATCGAGCGGATCGACGCGGCTGGCGACTATATGTGCATCCAGACCGGCGACAATACGTTGATCCTGCGCGAAACGATGAAGGATCTGGAGAAAAGGCTCGATCCCCGCCGGTTCCAGCGCGTGCATCGCTCGACCATCGTCAACCTCGACCTCGTCAAGCAGGTCAAACCGCACACCAACGGCGAATGTTTCCTGGTGCTGGATTCCGGCGCGCAGGTGAAAGTCAGCCGATCCTATCGCGACGTGGTTGCACGGTTCGTTCACTGAGGGATTCGATCGAACAGCAACACTTGCCTCCGGAGACTTTAGTGCCCCGACGCGTGAAAGATTTTATCGAAATCAGCGAATATACGTCGCTGGACACGTTGATCGCCTATCTCAAGACGATCCGCGACAGCCTGCCCGCGGATTCGGAGCCGGAGATGCGGGTGCGCGGCGATGAAATCTTCGGCCGTCGC
>JBDSZD010000232.1:0-4403 GCA_039925325.1 Sphingomicrobium sp. | reverse complement strand
GGGCTCTTCGTCGGCGCGATGGTGCTGAATTATCTCAGCCGAAGCATTTTGGGCGTCGCTGCTCCGACGATCATGGCTGAGCAAAATATAACCACTGCAGAATATTCCTGGATTACCGGCGCATTCCAGCTGGGCATCATGCTTCAGCCCGTGTGCGGGTACGTGCTTGACGTTATCGGGCTGAAGCTTGGACTCGCGTTGTTCGTCGGCGCTTGGTCGCTTCTGACGATGGCGCATGGGCTGGCGACCGGATGGCTGGGCTTTGCCGGCCTCCGTGGAGTCCTAGGGCTGGTCGAAGGTGCTGCGCAGCCCGCGGGAATGAAGGTCGTTGCCCAATGGTTCCCCGCGCGCGAGCGAGGGCTGGCGGCGGGGATTTACAATATCGGCGCATCGTTCGGAGCCGTGTTCGCGCCGCCCTTGGTCGCTTGGTCGATCTATAACGGCGACTGGCGACTTGCCTTTCTCATCACCGGCGGACTTGGTCTGGTGTGGCTCATCCCGTGGCTATTCTGGTATGCGCCGCCGGCTCGGCAACGCGCAATCCACGAGGACGAGCGCCAGCTGATTCTTGCAGGCCAAGAGACTCAGCCGGCGGGACCACAACGCCGCCCCATGCTTGCTAAGCTGCTTCGCCGCCGGGAGCTGTGGGCAATCGCCGCGGCGCGCTTCCTAGCCGATCCCGTCTGGGGCATGCTGTCCTTGTGGATGCCGCTCTACCTTGTCCAAGTGCGACATTTCGACCTGAAGCAGATCGCGCTGTTCGCTTGGCTGCCCTTCCTCGCGGCTGACCTCGGTTGTTTGTTCGGACCCGCCATTGCGGCAAGGTTGCACCGCCGTGGAATGCATCTGATCGACGCCCGCCGGACAGCATTCACCGTCGGTGCGGTGCTGATGACGGGAATGATGTTCGTGACAATGGTCGAGAGCCCGGTCCTTGCGGTCGGTCTTCTGTGCCTTGGCGGCTTTGCCCATCAGACGCTGTCGGTCACAGTGATCACCATGTCGTCCGATCTTTTTCCGCAAAATGAAGTGGGAACGGCGACCGGCACCGCGGGGATGGCCGCGAACCTCGGAGTCTTGATCTTCACCCTCGTACTTGGATCGCTCGTAGATGACGTCGGCTACCAACCCTTTTTCATCCTGTTGGGCGTCGTCGACCTGGTCGGCGCCCTGCTACTTTGGACCCTGATTAGAAAGCCTTCATGACTATCCGCAATCCTATTCTCCGCGGCTTCAATCCAGATCCATCGATCGTCCGGGTTGGAGAGGATTATTATATTGCGACCTCAACCTTCGAATGGTTTCCCGGCGTCCAAATTCACCATTCGCGCGATCTTGCAAACTGGCGGCTGGTCGATCGTCCGCTGACGCGTCCGAGCCAGCTCGACATGCGCGGCAATCCGGACTCATGCGGGGTTTGGGCGCCGGATCTTACCTATGCAAAAGGGCGCTTTCACCTGCTTTACTCCGATGTGAAGCGCTACGGCCGGACGACGCTCGATGGCGCGGTCGGCGCCTCGCTTCGCGACTTCCACAATTACTTGGTCTGGTCCGACAGCATCGGCGGCCCGTGGTCGGACCCGGTCTATCTCAACAGCAGCGGCTTCGATCCGGCGCTGTTCCATGACGACGATGGCCGAAGCTGGCTGCTCAACATGCTGTGGGATCACCGGCCTGGGCGGCGCCGTTTCGCCGGTGTGCTGGCGCAGGAAATCGACCTTGAAAGCGGGCGGCTGCTCGGAGACCGCCGGCTCATCTTTGAGGGGACGGAGCTCGGCTTCACCGAAGGGCCGCACATCTACAAGCGCGACGGCTGGTATCACCTGCTGGTCGCGGAAGGTGGGACTGAACGCAATCATGCCGTGGTGATGGCGCGCTCGCGGTCCTTGTTGGGGCCCTATGAGGTGCACCCCGATCGCGCGGTCCTGACCGCTGCCGGCAAGCCCCGCGCGCCCCTCGCCCGCGCCGGTCATGGCGATTTGGTCGAGACGCCAGACGGCGAAACCTGGATGGCTTATCTATGTGGCCGTCCCCTGCCCTCCAGCGACCGCTGCGTCCTCGGCCGCGAGACTGCGATCCAGCCGATGCGCTGGTGCGAGGATGACTGGCTTCGAACGACCGACGGCAGCGGGACACCGGTTCTCGAGGTCGACGGGCCGCAAGCCAACGCTCCATCGCTGCAGGACGAGCGCTACGAGTTCGACGACACGGCGCTGCCCCAGGCGTTCCAATGGTTGCGGACTCCCTATCCCGAAGAACTGTTCAGCCTTACCGACCGGCCCGGCTATCTGCGGCTGTTCGGCAGGGAGACGATCGGCAGCGAATTCACCCAATCGCTCGTTGCGCGCCGCCAGCAGGCGTTTCGCTTCAGCGCGCAAACCGAGCTCGACTACGATCCGGCGAACTTCCAGCAGGCGGCGGGCCTGGTCTGCTATTACAACAGCACCAAATTTCATTTGCTGCAGGTCACCGTTGACGACGAGGGCGCTCGCCGCGTGCAGTTGATGGTGAACCATCCGCACGAGGGCGGGTCGAGCGTGATTGAAGCCCCCGAGATCCTCCCTGCCGGCCCGGTCTGCCTGCGGGTGGAGGTCGAGGATGAAGTTGCGCGCTTCGCCTACCGCCCGGAAAGGGAGCGCGAATGGCGCTGGCTGCCCGAACGGTTCGATCACGGCCTGTTGTCGGACGAGGCGACGCTGCCGGGACTGCCGAATTTCACGGGAACCTTTGTCGGCATGGCCTGCTACGATCTCAGCGGAGCGCGGCTGCCCGCCGATTTCGCCTATTTCCATTATGTCGAGCGTGGATAACAAACGGGAGAACGAGTTATGCGTGTCGTCCAGTCGATCTCATTGGCGAATGCGTTTCGGAGGGCGCTGCTCCTGATCGCCTTATGCTGCGCTTCGGCGACGCCCGTGCTTGCGCAGAAAGACAAGATGACGCCCATCGCGGCGCCCGCTCAGCCCAACGCAATCAAGCTCGGTACCGGCCCGCTGCCTGGGGCGACAGTCTCGGAATCCTGGCACAGCCAATATGGCAGCACGTTCGCACGCAATGTCACCGAAGCGACGCTGACGCCGTTCCTGCCCGACCCGGCCAAGGCCAACGGCACGGCGGTGATCGTCGCCCCCGGCGGCGGCTTCCGCACGCTTTCGATGGAAAATGAAGGCTGGGACGTTGCGCGCGCGCTCGCGGCGCGAGGCGCTGCCGCGTTCGTTCTTAAATATCGGCTGATCCAGACTCCCGCGGATCTGCCTGGTTTCCAGAAATCGATGGCCGAGATGTTCGCGGGAGCGGCCCGCTCCCGGCCGACGCCCGCGCAGCAGATGGCGAGCCTGGGCCCGCAGATCGCCGACGCCCGCGCCGCTTTCGCACTGATCCGCAAGCGCTCCGCCGAATGGCATGTGGATCCCAACCGGATCGGGATGGTCGGCTTTTCGGCGGGCGCGGGATTGACGATGGCAACGACGCTTTCCGGTGGCGACGCCAAGCCCGCCTTCATCGGCACCATTTACGGTTCGCTTGCGCCCGTAACCGTGCCCACCGATGCGCCGCCGCTGTTCGTTGCGCTCGCCGCGGACGACCCTTTGTTCGGCAACGGATCGTTCGGGCTGATCGACAGCTGGCGGACCGCAAAACGTCCCGTGGAATTCCACCTGTACGAACAGGGCGGCCACGGCTTCGGCATGTATCCGAAGAAGACGACCAGCACCGGCTGGTTCAACGCCTTTGCACATTGGCTGGCAATGCACGGCTGGCTGAAGGCCGCAGCCTGAGCGCGAAAAGAGGAAGGGATCGTTTATGTTCGCAAGCTTCCTGGCGCTGGCTGCAATTCAACCTGTCTCCTTCAAACAGCATCAGGCACAGTGCGCGGGCAAGGACGGGTGGAGCGATCCGGCCCCGCCCATCCAGATTTTCGCCAACGTTTATGACGTCGGGACCTGCGGACTTGTCGTTCCGCTGATCACGGGGCCTAAGGGCCACATTCTGATCGACAGCGGGACAGCCGACGCCGCGCCTGGCATCGCGCGCAACATCGAGCGTCTCGGGCTGAAGCTCACCGATATCAAACTGATGCTCGCCAGCCACGAGCACCTCGACCATGTCGGGGGGGCGGCCGAACTCCGGCGCCGCACCGGTGCCAAGCTGATGGTGATGCCCGCAGCAAGATATGCTTTGGAAAGCGGACTGCTCGCTCCCGACGATCCGCAATTCGGCTTGTGGCCGCCCTTTCCGCCCGCACGCGTCGACGCGCTGCTACGCGACGGGCAAAAGGTGTCCGTTGGACCACTTAGGCTCACTGCTCACGCGACCTACGGGCATGTTCGAGGAAGCACGAGCTGGACATGGAAATCGTGCGAGAAACGGATTTGTCGTGCCATCGTTTATGCGGACAGCGTGAC
>JBDSZD010000231.1:0-3658 GCA_039925325.1 Sphingomicrobium sp. | reverse complement strand
CCATGGTCCGCATGCGCCGCGCAACCACCGGTGCGATCAGGAAATTTTCCTTGAGGAAGGAGGCGAGGGATTCACCGATCCGATCCTTGTTGCGCGGGATGATCGCGGTGTGCGGGATCGGCAGGCCAAGCGGGTGGCGGAACAAGGCCGTGACCGCGAACCAGTCGGCGAGACCGCCAACCATCGCCGCCTCCGCAAACGCCTTCACATAGCCGAGCGACGGATAGTCATGCTCAAGCGTCCGCGCACCCAGGAAGATCATCGCCATGACGACCAGCAGGCCGGTGGCGGCGAGCTTGATCCCGGCCGCTCCGGGCTGGGCCGCATTGAAGCGGTTGAGGGCGGCGCTGCGGTTCATGCGGCCTCCCTTAACGCGCTGGATCGCTAAAGGTCACTCCGCCGGAACGGGTTCTGCCATCGGGACATGCGGCTCGCCATTGTCGATCAGACGGCGGAATTTCCTGCCCAACCAATTTTCGATATCGACCGCAATCGAGAAGAATGCCGGAACCAGCAGCAAGGTTAGCGCGGTCGAGAAGACAAGCCCGCCCATCACGGTAACCCCCATCGGTGCGCGCCAGCTGCCATCGCCGGTCAGCGAGATCGCGATCGGGACCATCCCGGCGACCATCGCCACCGTCGTCATCACGATCGGCTGCGCGCGCTTATGTCCAGCTTCGATGATCGCGTGGGCCCGATCCATGCCATGGTCCATCATCTCGACCGCAAAATCGACCAGCAGGATTGAATTTTTGGCAACGATTCCGAACAGCATCAGAATGCCGATCAGAACCGGCAGGGATACCGGATTTCCGGTCAGGTGAAGGCCCACGGCCGCGCCCAGCGGGGCAAGCAACAGCGATCCCATGTTGACCAGCGGTGACAAGAAGCGGCGGTAGAGAAGCACCAGCACCGCGAACACCAGCAACACTCCAGCCAACAATGCCAGAACGAAGTTGAAAATTAGCTCTCGCTGCCATTTGGAGTCACCGAGATCGAGCTTCTGGACCCCTTCCGGCAAGTTCTTGACGGTTGGAAGCTCATCAATCTTTTTCCAAGCGTCGCCGGACACGAGATCGGGAGCGAGATCCGCACCAACCGCCATCCTGCGGATCTGATTGGTACGCTGAACCGTCGTGGGACCGGAACCAAAGCCGATGTCGGCGATGGCCTTGAGCGGGACGGAACCTCCATCACGTGTAGGCACCGGAAGGTTTTCTAGGATCGACAAGTCGCGCCGGGCAGTTTCCGAAATGGAGACGGTGATCGGCACCTGCCGATCCGCAAGCGAAAATTTTGCGCTGTTCTGGGCGATGTCGCCGAGGGTGGCGATGCGGATCGTCTGTGACAGTGCGGAGGTCGTCACCCCAAGATCGGCTGCCAGGTCGAAGTGCGGCTTGATGGTGATTTCTGGGCGCACGAGGTCGCCCATTGCGCGCGGAGCACGCAATTCCTTGAGCGTCGCCATCTCGTCAGCAATCTTGTTTGCTGTCGCCTGCAGGAGCTCCGGATCGTTCCCGCCCAGGTAGAGGACGATATCGCGCCCGCCACCGCCTGGTCCACCGTCCCCCTGACTCTGGAAGTTCACGCGGGCGTCGGGGATAGCCGCCAGCTTCGGCCCGAGGTTACGCTCGAACTCGGTCGAGGTGACCGTCCGGTCCTTCTTCAGCACGATGTTGAGGAAGCCAGCTCCGACGAACACGCGCTGGAACACGCGGTCGACCGCCGGATCGGCCTGAATGATGGCCGCGGCGCGGTCAGCCACGGTTTCGGTTTGCTTGAGAGTGACCCCCGGCGGCAGGCCGACGCGGACAGTCGAAAAGTCCAGGTTCAGCGGCGGCTGGAACGACATCGACAGGGTCATGAAGAGGACGGCCTGGATGATGAACGCCCCTAGGCCGGCACCGACCATCCAGACGCGGTGGTCGCGGAACAGCGACCAGACTGCAGCGCCGAAGCCGGGATGGTGCTGGCGATACGCCTCCGCCTTGCTGGTATCGAGGCTCCAGCGGAGAAGGCCGAGGTACTTCTGCATCCACTTGCCGGACGCATGTTCCTGCACCCCGTGTGATTTCAGGAAATAGGCCGCCATCAGCGGCGTGATCATGCGCGCGACTAGCAAACTCATCAGCACCGCGATCACGACGGTGTAGCCGAAGTTCTTGAAGAATTGGCCCGAAATTCCCGGCATTAGCGCCACGGGCAGGAAAACCGCGACGATCGCCATGGTGGTCGCCAAAACGGCCAAGCCAATCTCGTCGGCCGCGTCCATCGACGCCTGATAGGCGGATTTGCCCATGCGCATGTGGCGGACGATGTTTTCGATCTCCACGATCGCGTCATCAACCAGGACACCCGCGACGAGACTCAGCGCCATCGTCGACATGAAGTTCAAATTGATGCCCATCAGGTCCATGAACCAAAAGGCGGGGACGGCCGACAGCGGAATAGATACGGCCGAAATCATCGTCGCGCGCATATCGCGCAGGAATAGAAACACGACGAAGACGGCGAGAATTGCGCCTTCGATCAGGCCGTGCATCGCCGATTTATACTGCGCCTTGGTGTAATCGACCTGATTGGAGATTTCCTCGAACCGGATGCGCGGATCGTCTTTTTCGATAGCGCGCAGTTCCTTCCACGCTTCGTCATAAGCCGTGACCTCAGACGCACCTTTCGAGCGCTGAATGTTGAAGCTGATGACCTGACGGCCGTTCATCTTCGCGATCGTGCGCTGTTCGGAATAAGCGTCTTTCACTTCACCAAGGTCCGCGAGGCGCACCGAGCGTCCGCCCGCGACGGTGATCTGCGTCTGCGACAGGCTGTAGGCATTGGCAGCGTTGCCGATGACGCGCACCGACTGTTCGGATCCGGCGATTTCTGCGCGCCCCCCCGCTGCGTTCAGATTGGTCTGCCGTAGCTGCTGGTTCACCTGCGCGGCTGTGATACCTTGTGCCTGCAATGCTATGGGATCGAGGATCACGCGAATCTGGCGGTCGACACCACCTTCACGCGTGACCGCCGCGACGCCTTCGCTCCCCAGGAGACGGCGGCTGACCGTATTGTCGACGTACCAGCTGAGCTGTTCCAAACTCATGTCGGTCGTTTCGACGGCCACATACACGATCGCGTCGCCGGAAATGTCCACGCGCTGAATCTGCGGTTCAAGAATGCCGTCCGGCAGATCGCCCCGGATCTGTGCCAGTGCGTCCCGCACGTCGTTGATGGCGCGGTCGGTATCGGTGCCGATCGCGAACTGTACAAAAGTGTTGCTGTTGCCTTCCCGGACGCCGCTGTTGATCTCCTCAACCCCGGTAACTGAGCGGATCGCCGCTTCAACCTTCTGCGTGATTTGATTTTCCATCTCGGTCGGCGCTGCGCCGGGCTGGGAGATGTTCACTTGGGCAGCCGGAAAATCGATGTCCGGGTTGTTGTTCACCTGCATGCCCATGAACGCCATCACCCCGGCGATGCACAGGGCGATGAAGAATACGATCGGCGGAACCGGATTCTGGATGCACCAGGACGAGATGTTGCGGAAATTCATCGTTGCTCAGCTTTCAAACGCTTGAATTCAGCGTGCGGCCTGTCGGCGCGGTGAAACTTTCTGGCCGGGGTTGAGGAACGGACCCGCCGACAGCACGATCGCCTCCTGCCC
>JBDSZD010000230.1:0-1501 GCA_039925325.1 Sphingomicrobium sp. | reverse complement strand
CGATCACCCCGCCATAAGCGACGAATGCACGGTCCACGTCGAATTCCGATCCCGATGAGCCGGCCGCGGATAGCAATCGTCCCCAATAAGGGTCGCCTCCGTGCCAGGAGCATTTGACGAGATTGTTCTCAGCGATGTTTTTCGCCGTCGCGCGTGCTTCGGCGTCGGAAGCCGCACCGGTGACCCGCAAGCGGACGAGCCGGGTCATCCCTTCCGCGTCGCGTGCCATCAGCAAGGTCAGCTCCTCGCAGACCTTGTGCAGGGCGTCGGCAAACTCCTGCAGCTCGGGCTTGCCAGCTTTGGCGCTGGAAAGCAGGATAACAGTGTCGTTGGTCGACGTCGCGCCATCGACGTTGAGCGTGTTGAATGTCAGGTCGACCGATTCCTTGAGCGCCCGCTGCATCTCCGCCTGCGGCACGTCGGCGTCCGTCGTAATAAACGCCAACATCGTCGCCATGTTCGGAGCGATCATTCCGCAGCCCTTGGCCATCGCTCCAATGGTGAAGTTCGATCCCTTGACCACCGCCTGTTTGGGCTCAGAGTCCGTCGTCAGAATTCCAAGGGCCGCTTCCTCGCCGCCTTCGATACTCAGCTCCCCGGCGAGTTTCGGCGTGGCCTCAAGGATTTTGTCGATCGGCAAAGGTGTGCCGATGATCCCGGTTGAGCAGACCAGCACATGTTGCGGATCGCAGCCGAGCGCCTCGGCCGCCGCTGAGCACATCGCTTCGGCGTCGCGCATCCCCGGCTCGCCGGTCCCCGCGTTGGCATTGCCCGAATTGACGATCACGGCCACGGCCTGACCGCCGTTTGTGGCAAGCCGCGTCCGGCACGCCACGACGGGCGGCGCAACGAACTTGTTCTGGGTGAACACTGCTGCTGCCCGCGCGGGCTTGCGGTCGGCGGTCACAAGCAGCGCCATATCGTGGCGCTTGTGCTTGACGCCCGCATGGAGGCCCGATGCGACAAATCCTTCGGCGGCGGTGACACTCACGGATAAACTCCAACTTTGGGAAGGCCGGCGGCCTCGTCGAGACCGCACATCAGATTGGCGCACTGGATCATCTGACCCGCCGCGCCCTTCACGAGATTGTCGAGCGCTGCGATCGCCAGCACTCGTCCGGTCCGCTCGTCATAGCGGGCGGTGACATGCACGGCGTTCGAGCCGAGCGTCCATTTGGTCGAAGGCGCGCGCTCCGACGCATGCACGAACGGCTCGTCCGCGTAGGCAGCGAGTAGCGCATCCAGCGGCGCATCTTTGTCCATTGAGCCGCTAGCCTTGCCGTAGCAGGTGGCGAGGATCCCGCGGTTCATCGGAACCAGGTGCGGGGTGAACAATATAGTTGCGCCCAGTGCCTGCTCCATCTCCGCCGTATGACGATGGTTCAGCAGTCCATAGGCAGTGAAATTCTCATCGACGGTGTTAAAATGGGTCTCTTCCTTGAGCGCCCGGCCCGCACCGCTCACGCCAGATGCGGCATCGACTACGATGCTGTCTTTCTCG
>JBDSZD010000229.1:0-9096 GCA_039925325.1 Sphingomicrobium sp. | reverse complement strand
GCCTGATCGCGGCTTCGGGATCCTTGTACAGCAAGGACCAGCCGGCGGGGAGGAAGTCGATCGACATGAAATAATAGAAGTTGCAGCGCGGCGAGCGGGTTCCGCTGCCCCCCTTGAAAATGCCGATCGCGGTCGATCCGAGGAAGACCGGACCGCCGCTGTCCCCGGAGCGGCAACTGGGACCTTTGACCGTCACCCACATCGGTGCGCACGGGCCGCCGCATAATTCGCCGGGCGGCGCATAATCGGTGAGTTCGACCTCGGCGCAGCTGTACCCAGAGGATTCCCCATAATGGCAGACGTAGTCGCCAGCGCGCAGACTCACCCGGTTACGCCAGCTGGTCACTCGGCGAAGCGCCCCGCTCTTGGGGTCGGAGTAGAACAAGGGGCGCAGGCGCTCGGCCACCGAATTGACCTGCACGTCCTGGTAGCTCCAGCCCCATTGCCCGACATATTCCAGCGGACGGCGCGTTCCATCGGGATCGAGATAAAGCAATGTGTCGGGGCAATGCGCGGCCGTCGCGATACCGTCGCGCGCGCCGTCGGTCACCGCGAAACCGCTTGTGCAGGCATAGTTTCGGCCGTCATCGTTGCGCCCAACCAATCGCGCCCCGCCGGCAAGCGCCATGTTGACCGCGCTTCCGTCGGCCATCCGGACGTTGACGGGCACGCCGGTCAATGCCTCCGCCCGCTGGCGGATTGCGTCCAGGCCGAAGCGGTCGGAATCGGCGTTCGTGACAAACAGGACGAGCTCACCGGTGCGCTGGTCGAGCCCGAATCCGCGCGCGCTCGGGAGCTCGCGGCGGAGCGTTGGCTGAAAGCGCCGCATGGCCGCGACGATTTGATCGCGGGTCGCACGTGCGCCGGTGCGAAACTGGATGGGAATGTCGATCCCGGCACCCGCTAAGGTGCGGTCGGCCACGGGCTCATTTCCGGTCAGCAGGACCAGGATCCGGTCGATCGGTTCATGGTCTACCGCGATCCCGGCAAGCCGATCGCGAAACTCGGCGCGGAGGCGGTCGGTGGCGCCAACGCTTTCTTCCAGCGCGCGCAATCGTTGCACGGCCTGCTCAGCCGGAATGGCGCGGTCGCGGGCGAATTCGACGGCATCCTGGGCGAGCGATTGGGCCGGCGTCTGGATTTCTTCCTGAGCCGCCGCAGGCGCGGTGGCCAGGAGCAGAAGCGTGGCGAGCAGACCATATCGGAACAAGTTTGGTGTGTAGACGCCCATCGTGAGCGCCTCTCTATGAGGCACAGGATAGATGCAAGCTGACCGTTGGGCGGCTAGTGAATTGCGCGGCATCCGTGCGCGTCGAGCAAGGTCTCGCCGACGCGCGCCAATTGCCGCGCGACCACGGGCTCGCAACTGGCGACGACACGTGCGAAGCGACCGCGTGCGCGCAGGCGATGGTCGATCACCAGACCGGACTCGCTCCAGATGAGGCGGTAAGCGTGCAACAGCGGCGTGTAGCCGGGTGCACCTTCGAGCGAAAACCCCGGATCGAGCACGGATACTTGGCGAACGCCGCCGGCGTGCAGTTGCGCGAATAGCGCGCCATAGGATGCCTGAGGGTCGAATTGGCGGGCGGGGAAGGCCTCGTAGCGCCAGTGGAGCGCGCGCACGCCGAGCGGCAATATGGCAAGCAAGCCGGCGGCCGCGATCAGGCCGGCCTTCGCCTTGTTGCCCGCGCGAAACGGTACGGCGACGAACCGCTCATGCAGGCCCCGCAGGGTGAGGGCCGCAATGATGCTCAACGGCGGGAACGCGGGCAAGGCATAATGGACGAGACGGGTCGAGGAGAAGCTGTAGATGATTACGACGCTGATGGCGGTGTACAGCGACCACATCATCAGTGTGCGGCTTTTGCCCTGCAAGTCGCGCAGCGCGAGCGGCACCAGCAGCAGGAGCGGCCCGGCCAAGAACCAGCCAATCAGCAATTCGGTGTAGAACCAGCCGGAGGTTGTCTTGCCGATCAGTGACTGGCTGAAGCGCCCGCCCATGTCGTTATGGAGGACGGCTGCGAGATAGCCTGGAGCAGCAGCTTCGCGCGCCGCGTAATAGGCGAACAGGGGAACAAGCGCGGCCAGCACTGCGGGCAGATAATTCCGCCAATTATGGACCACGCGGCCCATCCGGCGGTGTGCCAGAAGGTAGAGCAACGGCCCGACGCAGGGGATAAAGCCGGCGATGCTTTTCGTCATTGCGGCTGCTCCGATCAGCGCTCCGATCGCGATCAATTCGCGGGTCGCTGGGCGGGCGCGATGCACGGCGAAGAACAACAGTTGCAGCGCGGCGGTGACGAAGAACAGCAGCACGGCGTCATAATCGGCGGTGCGGGCGCCATGTTCTCCGAAGAAGCCGGGGCTGAGCAAGAGAATCGTCGCCGCGATTAGCGCGGTGGCGATCGAGCCTGTCACGCGGCGCACGAACAGGATCAGGATCAGCAATGTGCCAAGGCCGGCGAGCGCCGAGGGCAGGCGCATCGCCCATTCGGACGGGCCGAACAGCGCCATGCTGCCGGTCATCAGCCAGATCAGCAGCGGTGGCTTGGTGTTCCACAAATCGGGCGCAAATCCGTAAGTTGTGACGAGGCCCGGCCCGGAGCGGCGCATTTCCAGGGCGTTCACGACGTTGCGCGATTCATCCCACAGGATGACTGGCGTGGTGCGCGCATCGAGGAACAGGAAGAGGCTGGCGAGTGCAAGGAAGCCGATGATCAGGAGCCGGTCGCGCCACGCGCGATCGACCGTTTTGAACAAGCTTGCCGACTGCGCCACGACTTCCACCAAATGCTCCCTTGTGTCTTGCTATGGCGCAACATGGTTAAGCTTCCTTTTCTCAAGGGCGACGGCAAGTCGGCGTGGAAGTGTTAGCGTTAACGTTACTGTTGATCTTGCCCAGCGACTGCGTGCACAAGTGTCCGCAAGGCCTTGCAAAATGGCCGCAACGTTCGGGAGAGAGACGATGAAGCTGGCTCGCTTGCTTGCCTACGGGATAGTGGCGTCGATTACGGCCAGCCCGCTCGCCGCTGCGCAAGAGCCCGCGCCAGCGTACCGCAACGTTGCACTCACTCCGGAGCTGCGCGCCTCAGATCTCGTCGCGCGCATGACGCTGGAGGAGAAAGCACGGCAGGTTGGTCACGACGCGCCCGCGATCCCACGTCTGGGCGTCCCCGAATATAATTGGTGGAACGAAGGGCTGCATGGTGTGGCCCGCGCCGGGATCGCGACCGTTTTCCCGCAAGCAATCGGCATGGCAGCGACATGGGACCCGGATCGCATGCAGCGCACGGCCGACGTCATCAGCACCGAATTCCGCGCCAAATATCTCGAACGGGTGCGGCCCAACGGCGGCACCGAATTGTATCGCGGCCTTACGGTATGGTCGCCGAACATAAACATCTTCCGCGATCCACGCTGGGGGCGCGGGCAGGAAACCTATGGCGAGGACCCCTACCTGACGTCACGCATAGGCATCGCCTTCATCCGAGGGCTGCAGGGCGACAACCCAAAATTTTACAAAACCATAGCCACCTCGAAGCATTTCGCGGTCCACAGCGGGCCGGAATCGAACCGCCATCGAGAAGACGTCTATCCGTCGGCCAAGGACTTGGAGGACACCTACCTGCCAGCGTTCCGGGCGACGGTGACGGAGGGCAGGGTCGGGTCGATCATGTGCGTCTATAATGCGGTTTACGGTGTCCCCGGCTGCGCCAGCGAACGTCTGATGGCGGGATATCTGCGCGGCAATTGGGGCTTCAAGGGCTATGTCGTGTCCGACTGTGGAGCGGCGGCAAATATCTACCGCAAGGACTCGCTCGCCTATACCAAGAGCGAAGTCGAAGGAGTCGCTCTCCAGTTCAAGGCGGGCATGGACCTGATCTGCGGCGATTATCGCAACAGTTGGTCGATGGAGTATGGAAATATCGTCAAGGGCGTGAAGAGCGGAAAATTGCCGCAGCCCATCCTCGACCGCGCGCTGCACCGCATCTTTACCGCCCGCTACCGTCTCGGCTTGATGGAGCTTCCGCAGCAGCGGCCGTTCCTGAACATCGGCCCCAAGGATTACGACACGCCTGCCCACCATTCGCAGTCGCTGGAGATGGCGCGCGCGTCGATGGTTTTGCTCAAGAACCAGGGCGACATGCTGCCGATCAAGGGTGAGCCACGGACGATCGCGGTCATTGGTCCGAATGCGGACAGCCTCGATGCTCTCGTCGGCAATTATTATGGCAAGCCGTCGCGGCCGGCGACCGTGCTCGACGGCGTTCGCGCCCGTTACCCAAGGTCAAAAGTCCTTTACGCCGAGGGTGTCGGGCTGGTTGGGCCGGCTGAGCCGCGGGTCGCGGATACGGCGCTATGTGTCGATGCGGCATGCAGCCAGCGCGGCCTGAAGGCGGAATATTATTCGGGCCGGGCATTGAAGGGCGCGCCCACCGCGACCCGGGTCGAGCCCAACGCCCGCGTGAACTGGATCGGCGAGGATCGCGACACCTCGGCTCGCTGGACAGGGTTCATCACCGCGCCCGAGACCGGCACCTATCGTTTCCGCTACCTCAGCGAAAATGGCTATCGCGTGTGGGTCGGCAACAAGCTGGTGGTCGATGAATGGGGAGTCGGCGACGCTCCGTCGATCCTGTCGGGAAGTACCGAGCTTGAGGCTGGAAAGAGATATCCGATCCGAGTGGAGGGCTTTCAGTTCGGCGCTCGCGGCGATCAGAAGCTGCTCTGGACCCTTCCCAGTTCCAATGGTGACGATGCAGTTGCGACCGCGAGCCAGGCCGATCTCGTGATATTCGTCGGTGGACTTTCTGCGCGGGTCGAAGGCGAGGAGATGAAGCTGGAGGCTCCGGGTTTTGCAGGCGGCGACCGTACCAGTCTCGACCTGCCCGCCCCGCAGCAACGGTTGCTCGAACGAGTCCATGCGACTGGCAAGCCGACGGTGTTGGTGCTGATGAACGGCAGCGCAATGAGCGTGAACTGGGCAGACCAGAACATCCCGGCGATCGTGGAGGCCTGGTACCCCGGCGGGCAGGGCGGTCATGCCGTGGCGCAGTTGCTTGCGGGCGATTTCAGTCCCGCCGGCAGGCTTCCCGTCACCTTTTACCGGTCCGCCGATCAACTTCCTGCATTCGCCGATTATTCAATGGCCAACCGAACCTATCGATACTTCAAGGGCGACGTGCTTTACCCGTTCGGCCACGGGCTGTCCTACAGCAGCTTCGCTTATTCCAAACCGCGACTCAGCAGTTGGGTCGTCAGGGCAGGGAGCAAGCTCACGGTCTCGGTCGATGTGACCAACAGCGGCGCACGCGACAGCGACGAGGTGGTCCAGCTCTATCTTTCGCGGCCGGGCGTGATCGGTGCGCCGATCCGGGCGCTTCAGGGCTTCAAGCGCGTGCACGTCAAGCGTGGGCAGACCCGCACTGTCGCATTGACCCTCGATGAGCGCGCGATGAGCGTTGTGGATCCGCGCGGCACGCGACGGATCATCCCGGGCAAGGTCGATCTTTGGGTCGGCGGGGGGCAGCCGACGGCCCGCGCCGGCCTCGACCAGGTAGCTGGAAGCTCGACAAGCTTCACTCTGCGGGGATCGAAAATCCTGCCGAAATAGCCGATATTCCATTGGCCACCGAGTTGATCGATGGAATATTTGACTGCTGCCGATTTAGCGTTGGATTCGACTGCGTCTGCTAAGCGAGGGATATGATGACCGATGACACCAGCGCAGACCCGCCCAGGGACGAGCCTTTCGCACCGCGCCCGGTCGCTGGCTGGTTTCTGCCCGCGGCGTTCGCCTCGCTCCTGTTCATGGGGTTGGGTTGCTTGATGTATCTGCAGCATGTCCTTGCGGATCCTGCGGCGATGACGCTCGACCAGCGGGCGGCTTATGCGGCGGAACCTGCGTGGGTCACGGGCGCGAATGCCGTCGCGGTGTGGGTTGGGCTGGTCGGGACCATTTTCCTGGTGATGAAACGCAAGATCGCCGAACCCTTGCTCGGGCTGTCGCTGGTTGCCGTCCTCATCATGCTGGCTGGCCTGATCGTAACGCCGCTGCGGGAAAGTGCTTCGGCCGGCGATCTGCTGGCGACGATCATCATTGCGGCGCTGACCTGGACGATCTTCTGGTTCGCCCGCCATTCCCGCCAACGGGGCTGGCTGAAATAGGCACCCGCCGCTAGAGAGCGGCCATGTCGACTTTCACCATCGACACGGGCACGAGCCGGGCGACGCCGTCGCCAGTACCAGGCAAGCGCATGACCGTGCCTGCTATTCGCGGCCGCAAGTCGGACGGGCGCAGCGAGCAGCCGATCGTGATGCTGACCGCTTACACCATGCGGATGGCGCAGTTGCTCGATCCGCATTGTGACATGCTGCTGGTCGGCGACAGCCTCGGCCAGGTGATTTACGGCCTTCCGACGACCGTGCCCGTGACGCTTGAGATGATGTGCGCGCATGGCGCGGCGGTCGTACGTGGCAGTTGGCACGCGCTGGTCGGGGTCGATATGCCGTTCGGCAGCTATGAAGGCTCGCCCGAACAGGCTTTCCTGAGCGCCGCGCGCGTGATGAAGGAAACGGGGTGCGCGGCGGTCAAGCTGGAAGGCGGAGCGGCGATGGCGCCGACGATTGCCTTCCTCAGCGAGCGCGGAATCCCCGTGATCGCGCACGTCGGCCTGACCCCGCAGGCGGTCAATGTGCTCGGCGGTTACGGTGCGCGCGGCAAAAGCGCGGTGGAAGCCGCGAAAATCCTGAGCGATGCGCGCGCGGTGGCGGATGCGGGCGCCTTTTGCATGGTTGTGGAGGGTGTGCTTGAGGAAATTGCCGCGGAAGTCACGCGCGCGGTGGCCGTCCCGGTGATTGGAATCGGGGCGTCGGCACATTGCGACGGACAGGTGCTGGTGACCGAAGACATGCTTGGGCTGTTCGAGCGCACGCCGCGATTCGTGAAACGCTACGACGACCTTGCGACCCGGGTGGGGGAGGCTGCGGCAACTTTCGCCGATGAGGTGCGCAGCCGTGCGTTCCCGACGCCCGATCAAACCTATCGCCCCAAAGGTTGACCGGAATCAGCATTTGCCTTTCGCTTGCGACGCGCTAGACGAAACCGCCGCCAGCCTGCGTTCATCTGCGGTGGGGAAAAGGGCGCGGGGCCGAGGCAAATTTCCGAAACGAATTTAGAGGCATTTCTTGGCGCTTCCTCCCGATACCGGTGAATCCTTCCTTCGCGAAGTCGACGAGAATCTGCGCCGCGACCAGGCGCGCGATTTTGCCAAGCAATATGGGCGCTGGATTGCGGCGGCTATTGTCCTGTTTCTTCTGGCCGTGGGCGGCTGGATCTATTGGCAGGAACAGCAGAAAGCGAAGGCCGGCGAGGAAACCGAAGCTTTGTCCAAGGTCTACAGCGACATTGGCGCTGGCAAAGCCAAGGCTGCACCGGCGCAACTCGCTGCGCTTGCGGCCAGCCGGCAGGCAGCTGTGCGAGCGTCGGCTTTGTTCACCAGCGCGGCGGTCGCGCTCGAACAGAATGATCGCAAGACGGCGGTTGCGAAATATGCCGAAGTCGCGGCCGACAAGGATTTGCCGGATGCCTACCGCGAACTTGCAACCATCCGTCAGACCAGTCTCGAGTTCGACAGTCTCAAGCCGGAGCAAGTCGTCGCAAGGCTTCAGCCGCTGAGCCAGGCGGGCAAGCCATGGTTCGGAAGCGCCGGTGAACTGACGGCGATGGCGCTGCTGAAACAAGGCAAGAAGTCCGAGGCGGGCCGCCTGTTTGCCGCAATCGCGGCGGACCAGGGCGCTCCTGCAACCATCCGTTCGCGTGCGGTCCAGATCGCCGGAACATTAGGCATCGATGCCACCGCATCGCTCGCCACGATTCAACAAGGTCAACCACAATGAAATCGAACAGCCTGCGTATTGCTTTGTTGGCGCTGGTGGCAGTGTCCGCCAGCGGGTGCAGCCTGATCAAGAAAGGCGGGCCGAAGACCCCCGTGCTCGGCGACCGCGTTGCCGTGCTGACCTCCGAACTTGGCGTCGAAGTGGATGCCGCGACCGCAGCCTTGCCGATGACGCTCCCGGCAGCCGCCGCAAACAGCGAGTGGGCGCAGTCCGGCGGCAATGCACAGAAGTCGATGGGCCACCCGGCGCTTGGCTCCGCATTGGGGCGGGCCTTCACAGTCTCGATCGGGTCCGGAACCACGGTGCGCGCACGGCTCGGCTCGCCGCCGGTGGTCGCGAATGGCCGCATCTACACGATCGACACCAGGGCGACGGTTCGGGCCTTCGACGCGCAAACTGGCGCGACCGTTTGGCAGACCCGGTTCGGCGCCGACCAAGGCAATGAATCGTCGCTTTATGGCGGCGGCGTCGCGTTCGACAGCGGCCGCATCTACGCCACCAACGGGCTCGGTTTTGTCGCGGCGCTCGACGCCACCAACGGCGGAATCGTGTGGCAGGTGCGACCCGGCGGACCGCTTCGCGGGTCCCCAACGGTCGCGCTCGGAAACGTCTACGTCATGAGCCAAGACAATCAGCTATATTCGCTGAAAGTCGCCGACGGTTCGACCGCATGGAGCGCCGCGGCATCGCTCGAAATTGCCGGTGTGTTCGGGACCGCTTCACCAGCCGTCGCGCAAGGCACCGTGGTTGCGGGCTTTTCCTCGGGCGAACTCAACGCCTATCGTTACGAAAACGGCCGCCCGGTGTGGCAAGACGCCTTGTCGCGCACCAGCATCACCACCAGCGTCGCGACATTGTCCGACATCGATGCCAATCCCGTGATCGACAACGGCCAGGTGTTCGCGGTCGGGCAGGGCGGGCGAATGGTCGCGCTCGAACTGATCAGCGGCCAGCGCATGTGGGAACTGAACCTCGCCGGGATCTCCACGCCATGGATCGCGGGCGACTGGGTGTTCGTGGTGACCGATGAGGCCAAGCTGATGGCGATCGCCCGCACCACCGGAAAGATCCGCTGGATCAGCCAGCTTCGCCGCTTTTACAATGAGAAAGCGAAGCGCGGGCAGATCAGCTATTCCGGGCCAGTGCTGGCGGGCGGCCGCTTGATTATCACCGGGTCCAACGGCGCGCTGATCAACG
>JBDSZD010000228.1:0-2574 GCA_039925325.1 Sphingomicrobium sp. | reverse complement strand
AGCCGAGCCAATCGGGATCGCCACGGCGATTATTGAGGTAGGCGCCAAGCTCCTCTGGCCTAACGCGCACGGGGCGATAGTCGCCCTCGATCCCCAAATGATCCAGCCAGAAGCGGTGCAGGGCCGGGCTTTTCGATTGGGCAATCGGATCTCCGATCACCTCTGCATAGCGCATCAGGCGTGACCTTCGAGGAAGGCTGCAACATCGGGTATGTCGACGCTGCGATCGACGAACGCCTTGCCGATTCTGTGGCTGAGGATGAAGGCAACGCGACCGCCGACCTTCTTCTTGTCCGACGCCATGTGGCCGGTCAAACGCGCGCCATCAGCCGCAACGCCGCCTTCGGCCAAGGTGGTTGGCAGCCCCACCGAGGCGAAGTGATTCTTCGTCCGCTCGGCATCTTCAGTCGCACACAGCCCGCGCGCGGCTGAAAACTCCATCGCCAGCACGCAACCCAACGCAACCGCCTCCCCGTGCAGCAGCTGGTTGGAAAAGCCGGTCTCCGCCTCAAGCGCATGACCGAAGGTATGCCCGAGGTTCAGCAAGGCCCGCCGGTCGCCCGTCTCCCGTTCATCCTCCGCGACGATGCCGGCCTTGCCCGCGACTGCGACTTCAATAGCGCGGCAGCGTGCATCGAGGTCCCCCGCCATGATCGCCGGTGAATTCCCATCGAGCCAGTCGAAAAACTCGGCGTCCTCGATCAGTCCATATTTGGCGATCTCGGCGTAGCCCGCGCGGACCTGACGCGGATCGAGCGTCTCGAGGACCTGCGGATCGATCAGCACCAGCGACGGCTGGTGGAATGCGCCTACCAGGTTCTTGCCCGCAGGGATGTTGATTCCGGTCTTGCCGCCGACCGAGCTGTCGACCTGCGCAAGCAAGGTCGTCGGCACCTGCACGAAGCCGCAGCCGCGCTTGACGATTGCCGCCGCGAAGCCGGCAAGATCGCCGATCACGCCGCCACCGAAGGCGACGATATGTTCGGAACGCTCGACCTCAAGCGAGAGCAGGCGATCGACGACGGAGCCGAGAACGCTCCAGCTCTTGCTCGACTCTCCGGCAGGAACGAGCACAGGCACCAGCTCCAGGCCATCCAGTGCCGCGGCAAGCCGCCGCCCCTGCGCGGCCCACACCTGCTCATCGGTGACGACAATGAGGCGGTCGCGTTTAATGAACGGCGACAAAAGCTCCCGAGCATATTCGAGCAGACCGGGTGCGATATGGACATCGTAGGAGCGCTCGCCGAGCGCAACGCGCACCACGCTCATCCGCACTGCGCCCGATGCAAGAGCTTCTGGTCGGCAAGGACCAGCGCCATCATTGCCTCGACAACCGGAGCACCACGGATAGCGACGCAAGGGTCATGGCGACCTTTGGTGATGATCTCAGTCGCGTTGCCTGAGCTATCGATGGTCGGCACCGGAGTAAGGATGGAGCTGGTCGGCTTGAAGGCGACGCGAACCACCACCGGCTGGCCGCTGGAGATGCCGCCCAGGATGCCGCCGGCATGATTGCTGCGATATTCAGGGCCCGGGTCCATCGCGTCGGCATTCTGTTCGCCGCGCAGCCGGGCGGCAGCAAAGCCGTCGCCGATTTCCACGCCCTTTGCGGCGTTAATCGACATCACTGCGCTGGCGAGCTCGGAATCGAGTTTTGCGTAGACCGGCGCACCCCAGCCGGCAGGAACGCCAGTCGCGACGCATTCGACCACCGCCCCGAGCGACGAGCCTTGTTTGCGCACCGCGTCGATCATCGCCTCCCAACGCGCGGCGGCGGCAGCGTCCGGGCAAAAGAATGGATTTTCATCGATCTGCGCAAGGTCGAGCGCGGCGCGGTCGATAGCATCTCCGCCGAGCTCGACCAGATAGGCCTTGATCGACACCTCCGGAATCACCAGCCTGGCGACCGCACCGGCAGCGACCCGCGACGCCGTTTCCCGCGCCGAACTGCGCCCGCCGCCGCGCCAGTCGCGCAAGCCGTACTTCGCGTCATAGGTGTAATCCGCATGGCCCGGCCGATACGCCCCGGACACTTCCGAATAATCCTTCGAGCGCTGATCCACATTGTCGATCATCAAGCTGATCGGCGTGCCGGTGGTCTTGCCCTCGAACACGCCGGACAGGATTTTCACGGCGTCAGGCTCTTTGCGTTGCGTCGTGAACCGCGATTGACCCGGGCGGCGCTTGTCCAGCCAGGGCTGGATGTCGGCTTCGCTCAGCGACAGGCCCGGCGGGCAGCCGTCCACCACCGCGCCGATAGCCGGCCCGTGGCTCTCGCCCCAGGTCGAAAAGCGAAACATGTGGCCGAAGCTATTGAAGCTCACGTTCGCCTCGCCACCACAACAAAGGTGGTTTCATTGTCGTCGCGGTCGTGCATGTCGCGCTTGAGCACGACGAGGCCATAGGCCTGCGCAGCAGCTTCGGATGCGAGCACCGCGTTTGCGGGGTCGGACAAAGCCTGGGCCGCGGCGGCTGTGTTGGATGCGCTTTGCTGCTCAAGGCCGAGCAGTTCGAGCGACTTTGCGCATTGCTTGAGCGCCATCGGGTGGCTGACGGCGGTGCGCACGCCTTCCA
>JBDSZD010000227.1:0-3920 GCA_039925325.1 Sphingomicrobium sp. | reverse complement strand
GCGCGCGCCGCCGCGCGGTCAAGGATCTCGGCAAACAGCCGCGCATGACCCGGCAGAAGATCGCGGGCCGCACCGGCTACAGCGAGCGGCAGGTCTATCGGATTCTCGGCGAGGAAGACGACGATCGGCAGTCGGACCTGTTCGGCGGGGACCAGTGAGCGAAAATATAAGACGGATGCTCGCCGATCGTGAGCGCGCGGCGCAAACCCATGACCTGGCACTGCGCCGTGAACTGACTCGGCGCATCGTCGATTCCACCAAACAAAAGTTTGTGACGGCATTTGTGCGGCAACAGCGCTTCTACCGTGTCCGGACCAGCGCAAACCTGCCGCCTCTCCCGATCGAGACGCTTGCCGTTTGCGAGGCGGTCGAGCTCGCCGCAGATCCGGGCTGGGATGCGGAGCGCGCGTGGAAATATAGTGAGAGCCGCCAGCTGGCGGTCGATGCCGTGGATGCCGAATTCGAGCGGCGGCAGGCGCTATCTGGACAGGGCCGACCAAGCCGGGGATAGAAGGGTCGCGGCCCGATGCCCGCCTGCTGACATATGTCAGCTAAAGGGCCTCTTCGCACCAGCTTAGACCGTTGGGCATGCCAGTGCCCATTCCAGGACGCGTCCTTGGCCTGATCGCGGGAGTGATCGAGCGCGAAGGCGATTATGTGAACCACCCGAACGATCCGGGCGGGCCAACGCGCTATGGAATCACCGAGCGCATCGCCCGCGCCAGCGGCTATGGCGGCGACATGCGCACGCTGCCGGTCGCGGTCGCGCAAGCCATCTACCTCGATCAATATTATGAGGGCCCGGGCTTCGACCGCGTCGCGCGCATCATGCCCGACTTGGCCGAGGAGCTGGTCGATACCGGCGTCAACATGGGGCCAGCAGTCGCCGCCGCCTTCCTTCAGCGGGCGCTGACGGCGCTCAATCGCCAGGGCCGCGATTATCCCGACCTGAAGCCGGACGGGCGGCTGGGTCCGGTCAGCGCCGGTGCGCTGCTCGCCTTCAAGCAAAAGCGCGGCGGGCAGGCCGAGACGGTGCTGCTGCGCCTGGTCGAATCCTTCCAGGGGACGCGCTACGTCGAGATTTGCGAAGCGCGGCCGGCGAGCGAGGACTTCCTGTTCGGCTGGATCGTCAACCGCATCGGCAATGTGCTTTGATCGCGGCGTTCCTCACCCGGCTGGGCCTGCCGCGCTGGGTCTTGATCCTGTTGGCGATCGTCGCGGCGATCGGCGCGGCCGCGTGGTGGCACGACGGCGCGGCCGATCGCGCGATCGCGGCTGCCGAGAAGCGCGGCGCAGCGGCCGAAAACAGCCGTCTGACGGGCCGCATCGAGCGGTTGCAGGCCGGCATCGAGAAGCTCGGCCGCAAGGCCACCGACAATATCAGGGAGAAGGCCAATGCGAAGCTTGCTCGCGTCGCTGTTGATGCTGACGATTTGCGCCTGCGCGGCGCCGGAAAAGCAAGCTGTCCCGGTCCTGCCGCAACTCCCGCCGCCACCGGTGGACGTCAGTCAACCGCTCGGCAAGCCGATGCTGCCGTGGATCCGCTGCCTGATCGACAACGGGTCGAGCTCATCGGCATGCCGTTCGCTGGAGCCGTCGCTTTCGCCGAGCAGCACGATCGGTGCCTTATCGAGGCCGGCGCCTGGCGCGAGCAGCGGGCCGCACTCGAACGCATCCGCTCTGACAACTTCACTTCGGCCATGACCCAACGCCCGCTGCTTTACCAAGTGCTGACAGCTGCAGCGCCGGTCGCTTCGGTCAGTGCCGGCCTCGCTGGCGGGCGCGATCCCGCTGGCGAGGCGAATTCCAAATCAGGGGCGCGCTAAATGGATGAAGCCCTGGAGATCCGCGACTTCGTCCAACTGCCGCGCACCGCGGTTGCGCAGGGCGACGACATCATCGCGCTGCAGCCGATCGCGGGGCCGGTGCAGGGGATCGAGCTTTCGCGCCTGATCGGGCGGCTCGGCCCGGTCGATGTCGTCGCGGCGACATTCGCAGACCTGACGCTTGCCTGGGACCCGGGCAAGCTGGCGATCGTCTATGCCGATCCGGACCCGGCGAAGGTCGGCTATCATGTCAAATTGGGGGCGAACGGAGCGGGCAGCTGGGTCTACAGCGACGTCTTCCGGGGTTTCCCAGGCGCGGCTGGCGCTGCGGGCAGCAAGTACCGCTTCGGCGGATCGATCGAGGCGGCGCTCGCCGCCAGCGAGGTCGTGTTCCGACATGTACTGCAGGTCAATGTAAACTTTGCCGATGATTTTGCCGGATCCATCGCGCGCCGAGCGCCGGGTGTCGCCGCGCCGGGAGCAAACCAGGCGCTGTCGATCAAGGTTGATGGGGTCGCCGTCGGATCCGTCACCTTCGCTTCTGGGGGAGGGATTAGTTGGGTCACCACCGCAGGCCCCTTGGCAGCGCTGGCCGGTGCAGAAATCCGGCTTGAAATGCCCGCGGCAGCCCCAGCGGCTGAGCTGTTGGGCGCAAGCTTTACCTTTTCAGGAACGGAGGCCGCATAATGCCAGAGATCCTAGCAAGTGCCGGTCAATACGCCGTGTTTGAAATCGAAAGGGTCGGCACGGACGAATGGGACGCTCGGCGACGTGACGACGTGAGGATCGCCTAATGTTTATCGGCACAGAAGCCAGCGCTCTCACGCTTGTCGGCGGCACGGAATCGACCGGCGTCTCGTACAACGCCGCGAACTCGCGATCGGGCATGTCGCTCGCGGGCTCTGGCCAGCAAGTCTATGGCGAGCTGCCAACGGCGCTGCCGACGGTCAACATAAGCTGGCAGGGCCTCTATTGGGGCGACAGCGCCGGCTACAATGTCATAATCGCTAAGGACGGTGCCGGCGCGGACCTGTTTCGCCTCGTGGCTGCGGCTGGAACGAACACATGGCAAATGCAGGCGTGGATCTCGGGCGCGTGGGTTAATCAGGGAGCGGCGGTTGCGGTCGGCCTCGTGAACACGCGGGGACCCTACCAACTAAGGATTGTTGCCGGTGCCTCCGGTCGCGCCATGCTCTACGCGAACGGCGTACTGATGCTTAACCAGGCGATTGCGTTCGCCGGTACCACCGTAAAACGCGTGATCTTCTACAACGGCGATGATTCCTGGACCGCCGCGATCTCCGAGGTCATCATCAATGATGACACCACACTCCTAATTGGCGCGATCGTCGAAACCGAAGCGCCTACGAGTGACGGTGTTGACGTTGATGGCACCGGAACTTGGGCGGCGATCGACGAAGTTCCTTATTCTGACGGCGACACCGTTGCGCTGCCCACGGCTGGCAACCGACACAGCTTCAAGAGCCCGGCGCGCACGAGCACATTGGCCAATGTGTTGGGCGTCGGTGTGGCGATGCGGATGAGCTGCGATGTTAGCGGCCCGCAGAACGCGAAGTTCTATCTGACGATCGGCGGTTTACGTTATTATAGCCCGACCTTCGCGCTCAGCACCGGCATGGTGCCTTACCAATATTGCTGGAAAACAAACCCGGCCACCGGTTTGACCTGGACGGCGGGCGACGCCAACGCCGCCACGCTGGAATGGGGCGTCGAGGCAGTGGCATGAGCCTCAATATCTCCAAAGGGACGCTGCAGATCGCGTCCAAGGGCGGGGTTGTCGGTGCACTCGCCATCTCCAAGGGAACACTTCAGGTGGCTTCGTCCTCGACCATCTCGTCGATCAGGATTTCGAAGGGCACACTCCAGGTCGGCTCGATGCCGGGAGCCCTGTCGCTTCGCCGCCCGCTCTTGATGGTAAGCTGATGCGGCCCGGCGTCTACCACCTTCGCCTGCTCGCCTGGCGGACCATCTCCGGCGCGATGTTCGGCGGCGGGCTGGCGAGCCTGGCCGAGGCCGCGTCGGGCGCTCCGGCAATGCGCAGCTATGGTCCGCAAGCGATCGAGCTGTTCGGGT
>JBDSZD010000226.1:0-3803 GCA_039925325.1 Sphingomicrobium sp. | reverse complement strand
GAGAATAATCCGCGTTCCCGGCATTGACCCAAGCGTCGCCGTTCTTGCCCTTGACGATCTTGTACGGGACCAGCTGAGTGTCCTTCTTGGTGATCGGATCGTCGAAGCGGCGGCCGATCAGGCGCTTGACCGCGAAAATCGTATTGTCGGGATTGGTCACCGCCTGGCGCTTCGCCGGCTGACCGATCAGGCGCTCGCCGTCTTTCGTGAACGCCACCACCGATGGTGTCGTGCGCGCGCCTTCCGAGTTCTCGATAACCTTGGGATTGCCGCCTTCCATCACTGCAACGCAGCTGTTGGTGGTGCCCAAGTCGATACCAATGACCTTGGCCATATTGTTCCTCTTCACTTGCCCCGGTCGGCCCCCTTCAAGAGGCGACCGACATGTTGATTTCGGGAGCGATATAGGGGCGGCAAGCGGCTGAACAAGGTTTGGAGAACCGCCTTAGAACATCGCCATGCCGCCGTTTACATGGAGCGTCTGGCCAGTGACGTAGCCCGCTTCACGGCTTGCCAGATAGACCGCGGCCGCGCCGACATCGTCGCCACTCCCCATTGTGCCCAATGGAATGCGCGACAAAATGCTCTCGCGCTGCTGGTCGTTGAGAGCTTCGGTCATCGCGGAGGTCATGAAACCCGGGGCGATGCAATTGACGGTGATGCCGCGGCTCGCCAGTTCCTGGGCGACCGACTTGCTCATCCCGATCAGCCCCGCTTTGGACGCGACATAATTGGCCTGGCCCGGATTGCCGGTCACGCCGACCACCGAAGTGACGGAGATGATCCGGCCGAAACGGGCCTTCATCATCGGCTTCGCAGCCGCGCGCATCAGGCGGAACGCCGCCTCGAGATTGACCCGGATGACGGCAGAAAAATCTTCGTCTTTCATGCGCATCACCAGATTGTCTCGGGTAACGCCGGCATTGTTGACGAGAATGTCGAGCTTTCCGCCGAGCGCCTCGACGGCTTGCGGTACAAGCTGATCGACAGCCGAGGCATCGGAGAGATCGCAGGGCAGCGCGACATGATCCCCGCCAAGACCCGCGCGGAAGCTCTCAAGCTTGTCGACATTGCTCCCTGAAACCGCCAGCCGGGCACCATGTGCCGCGAGCGCCTTGGCAATTGCACTCCCCAGACCGCCTGAAGCGCCGGTCACGAGCGCGGTCATGCCGTTCAAGTCGAACATCATGCGATCTCCTTCGCCAGCGCTTCCACATCCTCGATCGTCACGACGCTGATGACTTTCGCGTCGGGAACGATCCTCTTGACCATCGGGCCGAGCACTTTGCCGCCGATCTCCACGAACTCCGTGACGCCGGCCGTGGCCATGTTGGCAATGCTCTCGCGCCAGCGGACCATGGCGGTGACCTGCTCGACGAGCTGTGTCCGGATCGTCTCGGGATCGCTTTCCGGACTAGCCGTAACATTGGCGTAGAGCGGCACGAGCGGGCTTTCGAGCACCACCTCGTCCAGCGCGGCCCGCATCGCATCGGCGGCGGGCTGCATCAACGGGCAGTGGAATGGCGCCGACACCGGCAGCAGAACGGCGCGTTTGGCGCCCATGTCCTTGGCCATTGCGATCGCACGATCGATGGCATCCTTGTGGCCGGAAATGACGACCTGGCCCGGATCATTGTCGTTGGCCACGGTGCAGACCTCTCCCTGCGCGGCAGCATCGGCAATCTTCTGCGCAAGCTCGAGGTCCGCACCGAGCAGCGCGGCCATCGCGCCTTGCCCGACCGGCACAGCCGCCTGCATCGCGCGACCGCGCAATTTGAGCAGACGCGCCGTCGTGGCAAGGTCGAAGGAACCCGCCGCGCACAATGCGCTATATTCCCCGAGCGAATGGCCCGCGACGCAACTTGCCGTCTTGCCGAGGTCCACGCCGCCTTCACGGGTCAGCACCCGGAACACTGCAAGCGCGTGGGCCATGATCGCCGGTTGCGCATTTTCCGTAAGCCGGAGCTCCTCGTCCGGCCCGTCCTTCATCAGCCGGAACAGGCTCTGACCGAGGGCTTCGTCGACCTCGCCGAACACCTCACGTGCGGTGCCGCTGGCGTCGGCAAGCGCCGCGCCCATGCCGACGGCCTGACTGCCCTGCCCCGGGAAAATATAAGCGCGCATCGAAATCCCTGCTTGTGAATATGCGCGGCGACTAGGCCGACACGCGGCAGTTGCCAAGCGACCGGTTCCATGAAACTCTCCTGTCATGCAGGGGGAAGAACACGGCCAGCTTGGGCCATGGATGACGATGGCGTTGGTGGTCGGCTGTATCATCGGTGCGGGAATCTTCATGCTGCCTGTAGCGCTCGCGCCGCTCGGCCCCAACGCTGCTGCCGGTTGGCTGATCAGTGGCGTCGGCGCTTTGTGCATCGCGTTCGCGCTCTCGCGACTGGTCACCAGCGATGGCGCGGGGCTTCAGGCCTATGTGGAACGCATCTTCGGGCCGACCACGGGCTTTGTCGTTGGCTGGTCCTTCTATGTCTCGCAATGCTCGACCAATGCAGCTTTAGCCATCGCCGCCGCTTCGGCCGTCGCCTGGCTCAACCCCGGGGTCGCCGACCCGTGGTCGATCGCCTTGATGGCGGTCACCTTCGTTGCCTTCCTGACCGGAGTGAACGCGCTCGGCGTACGCGCGATGGGCCGCTTGGCCGTTCTCACCACGCTCATCAAGGTTCTGCCTTTATTCGCCGCCATCGCCCTTGTCGGCATCGGCTATGGCGAAGGCCGCCAATTTGAAGTGATGGCGCCCGTCCCGCTGTCGTTCAACACGATCGCAATTGCTGCGGCGTTGGCGCTCTATGCCTTGCTCGGATTTGAAAACGCTACCGTGCCCGTTGGTAAGGTCCGCGACCCGACGCGACTGATCCCGCGCTCAATCCTGATCGGTACCGCATTCGTTGCAATGCTCTATCTTCTATCGAGCACGTCGGTAGTGATGCTGCTGTCCCCTGAGGCGACCGCGCGATCCACCGCGCCTTTCGCGGACGCGCTTGCCACCCGCTGGGGCGAGCCGGCAGCCATATTCGCCGCGCTCGGCATGGCGATCAGCGCGTTCGGCTGCCTCAACGCAGGGATTATGGTCACCGGCGAATTAGGCTATGCAATGGCGGTTCGTCACGATTTGCCCAAGGCCATGGCGCGAACTCGCGGCATCAATACGCCCTATGTCAGCCAGATCGTCGGCGCGGCTTTGTGCATCACCCTCGTCATGCTCAATTCGAGCAAGACCACTGCCGGGCTGTTCACCTTCATCATCCTGCTATCGACGGTCTCGGTCCTGGTCGTTTACGTCATCGGATCTCTGGCGGCCTGGACCAAAACTCCACGGCCATTCCCCAGATCCGTCATTGTCGTTGGAATCATATTTGCCGTGTTCGCATTTTACGGGTCCGGGCTTGAAGCAAATTTGTGGGGCATCGTGCTGCTCGCTGGAGGGCTGGCGATCCGCATGGTCATGCACCGGATTAACGCGGCATCGCGTTCCATCCCCGCGCCGGCGGAGCGTCCAGCCTAGCTTGCGGGATCAGCCGTCGAAGCTTCCGCGCGAATCTCCGCAGGCAAACTTCGCTTAAGCCGAGCGGTCCGGGCACGTACGATGCCGACTGCATGCCGAGCTGCACCCGAGTGATCAGCTCGGTGTCCTCGGCGTTGACCCGGCGGTTGATCCGCCAGTTGAGGTAACGCGCCGCCTTCATCTCGCGCCGCCGATCTTCAGGGATGAAGGCGTCCGGCAGCCCGTAGCTGATCTCGCGGATTACCGTCTCGGTCGCGCTGACGGGCAGGAATTGCATGAAGTCGAT
>JBDSZD010000225.1:0-3044 GCA_039925325.1 Sphingomicrobium sp. | reverse complement strand
AGGCGAGCAGGTCGGCGAGTGGCGTCATCATGACGAGCATTTGACCATGTTCCTGCTGCGCTTCCGCCGCCGCCACCGCTTCGGGCCCGAGGCCGACGCGCTGCCGCTGCTGCGGGCGGCGGACGTCACCAGCTTCGATAGCCACGACCAGCTAGTCTTTGATCCCGAACGCGTGCTCGACGAGTCCCTCGATGCGCTCGAATTCGCGCCCGATCCGCCGTCCGAAGACGCCGGCGGTAACGAACCCTGGCCAGCGGGCCCGGACCAGTCATGATCGCCGCCCTCGCGTACGCACGCGCCGGCACGCGTCCCGCGCGCGCATGTCGCTGCCAACTTTGCCAACTTCCGCTCGAACCACCGAGCACAAGCAAGGCTTTGCGAAGCAAAGGCGAGCTTGTGTCGAAGAGTTGGTGAGAGCCGGCCGGCGGGGCGCGAGGCCGCAGCCGAGCGAACCCGTTCGACGTCATGGGATTCATTCCCATGACGACGGTTGCAGCCCTGCACACCCCAAATGTTCCCCTCTTGTTCTTGCGGAACAAACAGTATACGACGCCTTCAACACACCGGCGGAACTCGGCCGCCATTGACGAAGGGATCAAGGGCATGGCAGCGCAACTGAAGGTCGTCGGAATGGGGTCGGAAGCGGGTATGGATAGGCAGAAGGCGCTCGAAGCGGCGCTTGCACAGATCGATCGCGCGTTCGGCAAGGGTTCGGCGATGCGGCTCGGCAGCCGCGAGAAAATGGAGGTCGATACGGTCTCGACCGGCTCGCTCGGGCTCGACATCGCGCTTGGCGTCGGCGGGTTGCCGCGCGGCCGGGTGGTTGAAATTTACGGCCCCGAGAGCTCGGGCAAGACGACGCTTGCGCTGCACGTCATCGCCGAAGCGCAAAAGACGGGCGGAACCGCCGCGTTCGTCGATGCCGAGCATGCGCTCGATCCGGGCTACGCCAAGAAGCTTGGGGTCAATATCGACGAGCTGATCGTGTCGCAGCCGGACACCGGTGAGCAAGCGCTCGAGATCGTCGATACTTTGGTTCGCTCGAACGCGATCGATGTGCTGGTGATCGATTCGGTCGCTGCGCTGGTTCCGCGGGCGGAAATCGAGGGCGAGATGGGCGACAGCCATGTCGGCCTGCAGGCGCGTTTGATGAGCCAGTCGTTGCGCAAACTGACCGGGTCGATCAGCCGCTCGCGCTGCACCGTCATCTTCATCAACCAGCTGCGGATGAAGATTGGCGTAATGTACGGCAATCCGGAAACCACCACCGGCGGCAATGCGCTGAAATTCTATGCCTCGGTCCGCCTCGACATCCGCCGCACCGGCCAGATCAAGGACCGCGACGATATCGTCGGCAACACCACTCGTGTGAAGGTCGTCAAGAACAAGGTCGCGCCGCCGTTCAAGCAAGTCGAATTCGACATCATGTATGGCGAAGGGGTGTCCAAGGTCGGCGAAATTCTCGACCTTGGAGTGAAGGCGGGTCTGGTCGAAAAATCCGGTGCCTGGTTCAGCTATGATTCGATCCGCATCGGCCAGGGCCGCGAAAATGCCAAGGTCTATCTTAAGGAACATCCGGAGATGGCGGATCGGATCGAAGCGTCGATCCGCGGCCGCACGGACGAGGTCGGCGAAGCGCTGATGGTCGGGCAGGACGTCGAGGATCTCGAAGGCTGATCGCGATCGGCTGCTGGTGATGATGTGCGGGGCGGCCGCGATGCCGCCCCTTGGCATTTCGTTCAGACGGTATCGGTCGCGCCGTCATCGACACCCATCGGCGCGAACAGGCGCTTGGGCTCGGTCAGCAACACCAGCAGGAACGCCGCAAGCGCGCATCCCGCAGTGCCGATCAGAAAAGGCGTGGCGGTCCCGTCGAAGGCTTGTCCGATGAGCAAGCCGACGGTTGCGCCGCCGATGGTCCCGACAACGCCCTGGATCGAAGAGGCAGTGCCGGCGATCGGTCCCATATGTTCCATCGCCAATGCTCCAAGGTTGGACGATGTGAACGCGAAGAACAGCATCGCTAGTCCCTGCAGGACGATGAAGATGGTCAGCGTCTCGTGGCCCACCAATGCGACTGCGGCATGGATCGCGGACATCATCGCGAAGCCCAACGCCCCGCCATGTCCCACGCGCCGGAGCCCGAAAAGGCCGACGACTTTCGAATTTGCGAACGATCCGATCGCCATCGGCACGGCGATTGCGGCGAACACCAGGCCGATTGCGCCCGGGGCATCGAATGCGTCGAACACGATCTGCTGGATCGACGCAATGTAGGCGGTCAGCGCGCCGAAGGTGAAGGTCAGCGCCAGCGTATAGCCCCGCGATTGCGGTTCGCGGATCGTTTCCCACCCCGCGCGCGCTATCTCTCGCCAGGCAAGGGACCGGCGATACTCTGGGTGCAGCGTTTCGGGCAGCCGGATCCACGACCAGACCAGCATGATCAGCCCATAGGCGGCAAGCAGCAGGAAAATCGCGCGCCACGGCGCGAACAACAGGATCGCTTGTCCTAGATTGGGGGCCAGGACAGGCACCAGCATGAAGGTCATGAACACTAGGCTCATGACCCGGGCCATCGCCTCGCGCTCGAACAGGTCGCGCACCATCGCAACGACGAGCACGCGCGTAACCGATGCGGCGGCGCCCTGCAGCGCCCGAGCCGCGACCAGCAGCTCGAAATTGCGAGCGATCCCGCACAGCAAGGCGAACGCAATATAGAGCGTAATTCCAATCGCGAGGATGGGCTTGCGTCCGAAGCGATCGGACAGCGGGCCCCACAGCAATTGGGTCGACCCGAATCCGAACATGAACGCCACCACGACAAGCTGACGATGGTTTCCGTCCGCAACGCCCAGGTCCGCGCCGATCGCCGGCAAAGCGGGGATCATGGCGTCGATCGCCATGGCGTTGAGCGCCATCAGGCCGGCGAGGAGAAAGGTCATTTCCCGGCTGCCCGGCCGTTTCTTGCCGGTCGAAGAGGGCGCTTGGCTGAACATGCGGGCCTGCTGAAGGATTGAGTTGCATCATGCAACGGGTGAATGCCG
>JBDSZD010000224.1:0-4708 GCA_039925325.1 Sphingomicrobium sp. | reverse complement strand
CTGCACGCCCGGCACTAATGTCGTGATCGACAGCAAGCTGGTGACCGAGCATTGCATTCTGTCGACCAGCCCGGTGATGGCTAATAACCAGTGGATCCGGGCCGAATTTGAAGTGACGAAGGACGGCGAGGTCACGCATTTCATCAATGGCACGCCGGTGTTCCATTACTCCGACCCACAATATGACCCCACCGATCCCGATGCGAAACCCCTCATCGCCGCGGCGGGCGGTCTCCTAGCCGTCAGGAAAGGCTATATCTATCTCCAGAGTGAGGGCCACCCGGTCGAATTTCGCCACATTGAGGTCATGAAACTTAAATAATCTGTCGCGGGGTAGGCGTGGCGTGCGTTGGCCGGGGACAGGTGCAGGGAGTAACGGATGACCAATCAGCCGATGGCGACGCTCAACGACGGTTGGAGCATGCCCCGGATTGGTCAGGGCGTGTTCCTCGTTCCCCCCGAACAGGCGCGCCAGAACGTCGAGACCGGCATTGGCGCCGGTTACCGGGCAGTGGATTCGGCTGCTTTTTATGCCAACGAACGCGGCGTCGGCGAAGCGGTGCGCGCCTCGGGTGAAACGATCTTCGTCACGACCAAGCTGTGGAAAGAGGAGCAGGGCGGCGACAGGCCGCGGCGGGGGTTCGAGCGCAGTTTTGCCGATCTCGGACTGGAGTGGCTCGACCTCTACCTGATCCACTGGCCGGTGCCCTCGCTGGGCTTATATGCCGACACTTGGAAAGCGTTGGTGGAGCTGCGTGATGAGGGCCTCGTCCGCTCCGTCGGCGTGTCGAACTTTACCATCGCTCATCTTGAGCGGATCATCGGCGAGACCGGCGTGGTTCCTGCGGTCAATCAAGTCGAGTTGCATCCCGGTCACCAGCAACGCGCGCTGGTCGACTTTCACGAAGAGCATGGGATCGTCACGACCAGCTGGTCGCCGCTCGGGCGCGGCGCATTACTCGACCATCCTTTGTTCGCGGAGCTTGGAAGAAAGCACGGGAAGACCCCGGCGCAGATCATTTTGCGCTGGCACATCGAGCGCGGCCTCACAGTGATCCCGAAGGCATCGAGCGAGGCTCGCCTGCGTGAAAACCTCGATGTGTTCGACTTTGCGCTCGACGACGAGGACATGGCGCGCACCGCCGAGCTTAATGGAACGTCCTTCATCGGGCCAGATCCCGATTCCATGTAACCGACGACGGACACGCACCGCGCTCTGCTCGCGGCGGGGGATGATTTTGATGGATGGCGGGACGCGGCTCGCAACCTTGCCGAAGCCGGTGCGCCGGGCCAGTGTCGCACGGACGCTACGATAGTCTGACGCTTCAGGTCGCCGGCACGATTTCGTTGGCATGCGGAGGATAGGGCGCGACCCCGGCACCATCGGCTGGAGTGCCGCCAAGTTTGCTGGCGAAACCGTGATTGACGTCCCGGTGGTGCGCTTCGTCGGCTCGCACCAACAGCACGACGTCGCGCAGCGTCGCCTCGTCCGCCATCTTCCAATAATGCCGCGCGATTGCAGGCGCCGGGACGTTGGGCGAGCGGCCCTCGTCGATTTCCTTGAGGTAAAAGGTGTAGCTGGTCACCGCCTCTTCCTCGAAATAGCCGACGACGCGGTGCGCGGTCCGCGAGGACAGAAGATAGAGGACCGAGAACAGGACGAGGAAGATCCACTGGGCGAGGAGGATGACGAGCCGCTCGAACAGGGTCGGCTTGGCGATCTCGATAAACGTCATCAGATGCATGCGCTCGTTCTCGGCTTCTTCCAGCAACGTCCGGATCCAGCCTTCGTCGTCCTTCATCCGGCGCAAGCAAGTGAGATGCGTGAACATCGCGCCGACCATGCCGGGAACCGCGGCCACCGTCTCAAGCACGACGGCGCGATGGCCATATCTTTTGGCGAAAAAGGTATCGGCGCAAAACCGCAGCAGTTTGGTGAAACCGAGCGCGAAGCGGTCGGAAAAGCCGGAGGGCATGTGATGGACCGTCGGCGTCGCGTGAGCCTCTTCGTCGAGCGCCCGCATGTCGGGAGCGAGTATCTTGTTGGCCATATCGTCAATCCTTTTGCCCAATGACGAAGAGCGCGGCGGAAAGCCGCTCGATTCACGCGGGCACGAGCCGAAAGCTCACCGCCACACGATGGATCACACCTCTGCGTGCTGGATGACCGGATTTTAGCAGGTTGCCCCTCAAGTAGCGACTCCGCCCCTTCGCAGGCACCGAGGCTCTCGCCCGCTAGAAGCGATACCCCAGAGTTGCGCGAACTGTACGCGGCGCTCCCGGCGCGATGTTGTTGTCGCCATTGGACGTCGCAAAATATCGCGTGCCGAGGATATTCTCGACGTTTACCTGCGCCTCCAGGCCGCTGGGCAGCTGGTAATAAAGCGCGCCGTCGACGCGCGTGTAGCCAGGCAGCTTCACGCTATTGCTGATCGACGTGTAGGACTTCGAGCGGGAAATCAGGCCCAAGCCGATTCCCGCATCCTTCGTCAGCTCGTAGCGGTTCCACAGCGAAAAGCTGTGGCGGGGAACCAGCGGCACCTGGCGGCCAGCGGGCGCCGCCGTTGTGGTCTGGGTGATCTTCGCTTTCTGCAATGCATAGCCTGCGGAGATCAGCCAGCGATTGGTGATGCTGCGCTCTAGTCCAAGTTCGATCCCGCGGCTGCGTTGAGCTCCCGTCAGCACCGTCAGTGCAGGATTGAGTGGATCGGTTGCGCGCGTGTTGGTCCGGTCGAGCCGGTAGATTGCAGCAGTCCCGAGCAGACCATCCAGAATCTCCCACTTCGCGCCGGCTTCATAATTATCGAACCGCTCCGGCTTCAGTCCTTCGGTGACCGAAGTCAGGCCGCTGAACTGGTCGCCCGACTGCGGCAGATAGGAGCGGCTGTAGCTGGTGTAGATCGACAAATCGTCGTTGGGCTTGAGAATGACGCCCAGCCGCGGAGACAAGAGGCTGTCTTTCCGGCTGTAGCGGCCACGATCCAGCGGTCGCAGATCGTTGAAATCCACTTTGAAACTGTCGAAGCGGAGCCCGGCCACGATCTCCAGCCAAGTGGTCGGCCGAATCTGGTCCTGCACATAAGCAGCGGCAATGCCGGCCTCGACCTGATTGTTCGCGTCGCTCCGGGTCGGTGCGAAAACCGCGGCGGCATCCACGGTCGGGCCCGTTAGCGATACCGAGCCGCCGGTAATGCCCGGGCCGGAAATAGCGCCGCCGGTAGTTCTGAAGTTGCGCGATTTCTGCTTACCCAGTTCGAAACCGAACAGCAGCGTCTGCTCGATGCCGGCAAAGCCGTGTTCCCAGATAAAATCCGTCTGGCTGAGCAGGTTCCGGCGGTCGTTTCGGCTATTGTACGCGCCCAGAGCCACGCGCTGGGTGGTGGGATTTGCCGCTCCGCTTGGATAGATGTTCTGGTAGAATTTGTCGTAATCGCCGAGCAGCGTGCGATTGCGCAGGGTCAAGCCTTCGCCGAAGCGATGTTCGAAAGCGAATGTCGCGAGACTGACGTCGGCTTTGGAATAGCTGGCTCTGGGATCGCCGAAGAAGGTGTGATTATAGCCGCGCAGCGGTTGATCGACTGTGACGGGGTTGAGGTCAGACAAGGATGGAACACCACGATCCGCGGTCCGCCGATCGTGGAAGAATTCATAGGACAGATCGATGCGCGTTTCAGAACCGACCTGGAAAGCCGCCGTCGGGTTGATTCCATAACGCTTGAGATCGACATGGTGGCGGAAGCTGTCGGCATCTTCGTACACCGCATTGACGCGGACGCCGGCTCCGTCACCGAGCGGTTGATCGACGTCGCCCGCAAAGCGGACTCCACCGAAACTGTCCCCGGAAGCATTGAGGGCGCGATAGGCGCCAAAACTGGGCCGCTTGAGCACGCGATTGAGCACGCCGCCGCCCCCCCCACGGCCGAAGATCATGGCGTTCGGACCCTTGAGCACCTCGACCCGGTCGACATTGTAGAAATCGCGGAAATATTGGACGTCGTCGCGAACGCCATCGATGAAGAAATCGGCCGTGCTGCTGTTGCCGCGCAGGACGATCGTATCGCGGTTGCTTTCGCCGCTGCCGTACGATGCACCGGGCACGAAGTTCAGCAGGTCATTGACGGAACGTAGCTGCTGGTCATCGATCTGCTTGCTCGAAACGACGCTGATCGCCTGTGGAATACTTTTGATGTCGGTGTTCGTCTTGGTTCCCGAGCGCGTCGACTTCACGCCATATTGCTGACGCTGGCCGGTGACGACGATCTCGGGTGACTCATCCTTCGCGGCCTTCGAGGCCGAAGTCGCTCCATCATTGGCCCAGGTGGGCGCGACGGTGCTGAGGAGAAACGCGGTAAGGGAAACGAAGCGAAACTGCATGTGAAGATAAACCCCCTTGATGTTGATCGGGGCGTTTATCGTTAATGATAGTCATTCGCAATAGCGTGGTTTCGATCACTTCCGGCGCTGTAGTAATAGGGGTAGCCCGCCCTTCGGACGGAGGGTCACCATCCCTGACAGCTGCACATCATGCCCGGGCACTGGTGCGAATCGCCATTGTGACAGCCAGTAAGCCAGCATCGTCAAGGCCTCGTCGGTCGCGAGCTTGGCGCCGACGCAGGTGCGGGGGCCGCCGCCAAAAGGCAGATATTGAAAGCGGTGGCGACTGCCCTTTTCCGCAAAGCGATCTAGGTCGAATGCATCGGCGTCGTCC
>JBDSZD010000223.1:0-2232 GCA_039925325.1 Sphingomicrobium sp. | reverse complement strand
CCTTAAGCGCTTGCATGTATGACGGTGCAATGATCCCGATGCGCCACAGTACGATTTTCAAAAGTCGCTGGATGGCGCTGCTGTGGGCGGCGGGCATTTTGTGGATCGCCTATGACTTCGCGGCACCGTCCGAATCGGAAAGCTCGGCGGCCAACGCCGCGGACGGGACCGGACAGCCGATCAACGCCGAGGATGCAGCGCAAGTCGGCGAAGTACTAAACGCGCTTTAGTACGGCCCTCCCGCGCAGCGCGCGGAACCGGCGCAGTATCGGATCGTTCGTTTCGCAATCACAACAGGCTCAACAGGGAGAGAGTCATGGCGGACAATGATCGCGACCACGAAACCCACGATACCGTCGAGCGGACAACCATCGTCGAAACTGGCGGCGACCGCGGCAGCGGCGGCGTTCTGGCTGTCGTTCTGCTGATTATCGCAATCCTGGTTCTGCTGTTCCTATTCAAGGACCAGCTCGGCTTCGGAAGCAAGGCCACAACGATCGATGTACCAGACACGATCAACGTAAACGTCAACTAGATTTGCAGCCGCGCGGGAGGCAAATTCCCGCACATATCGGCGGGCGCGGCTCCTTCGCGGAGCCGCGCCCGTTTGAACTTGGCGTGTCCAAGTTCTAACGGTCGGGTCATGCAAGCCATCCAATATCTGACGGGCTTCGGCGGTCATTTCGAGACCGAGGCGATCGCGGGTGCATTGCCCAAGGGTCGCAACAGCCCGCAGCGCCCCGCCTTCGGACTCTATGCCGAGCAATTGTCCGGCTCCGCATTTACCGCCCCACGTCACGAAAATCGGCGCAGCTGGCTATACCGGATGCGGCCGACGGCAGACCATCGCCCGTTCCAGCCGTTCCAGGGCGCCCGGTTGCACGGATCGCCGCCAGTGGATGGGTCGCTCGCGCCCAATCGCCTGCGCTGGAATCCGCCCTCTGACCTGCCGGAAGGGATGGACTTCGTTGAGGGCATGGCGACCATGCTCCACGCGCGACAGCCGCAGGATCTCGAAGGCTGCGCGCTCCATCTCTACCGCGCGACCCGCAGCATGGACGATCGACTGTTCGTGAATGCCGACGGCGAGCTGCTGATCATTCCGCAAAGCGGGGCGCTTGATGTGCACACCGAACTCGGGCGTCTGGAAGTTGGTCCCGGCTGGATCGCGATCATTCCGCGCGGGGTGAAGTTTCGGGTGATGCTTCGCGAAGGCGAAGCGCGCGGCTATGTTGCGGAAAATTACGGCCTCCCGTTCCGCCTTCCAGAACTCGGACCCATCGGCGCCAACGGCCTGGCCAATGCCCGCGATTTCGAGGTGCCCGTCGCCTGGTACGAAGATCGCGATGAACCCGTCGAGGTCGTCCAGAAGTTCCTCGGTCACCTCTGGTCGACCCGGCTGGATCATTCGCCGCTCGACGTCGTTGCCTGGCACGGCAATTATGCGCCCTGCCGCTACGAGCTTGCAAAGTTCAACGCCATCGGGTCGATCAGCTTCGACCACCCCGATCCGTCGATCTTCACCGTACTGAGCAGCCCGAGCAACGTGCCCGGACGCGCCAATGTCGATTTTGTCATCTTCCCTCCGCGCTGGATGGTCGCCGAGGACACATTCCGGCCACCCTGGTTCCATCGCAATGTCATGAGCGAGGCCATGGGCCTGATCTCGGGCGAATATGATGCCAAGGCCGACGGCTTCGCGCCCGGAGGCCTGTCGCTCCACAATATGATGAGCGGACATGGTCCCGATGTGGAGAGTTGGCGCAAGGCGAGCGAAACGGATCTGAAGCCCACCAGGATCGACGGCGCGATGGCGTTCATGGTCGAAACCTGCTGGCCCTATGTCCCGACGCAATTTGCGCAGGAGCGGGCGCAGCCGGACTATGACCTGGCCTGGGCCGGGTTCCCGAAGGCGCGCTTGCCATGAGCGGTGTCGATGAAACCCATGACCCGGCGCGTGTAAGCTGGGTCGGAGGCGCGGCGGGCGGGGACTTCCCAGTCCAGAATCTGCCGATCGGCATATTCTCGGTTCCGGGAGAGCAGCGGAGAGCTGGCATCGCTATCGGCGATTTCGTCCTCGATCTAGCGGCAGCAGCCGACCTTCTTGACGCGGAATGGCGCGATGATTTCTCGTTGCCGGTGCTCAATTCCTGGCTTGCTCGAGGCCCCTCAACGCATCGCGCGCTGCGCCGGCGCCTGTCCGATCTGCTGACGGATGAACACTTTCGCGAC
>JBDSZD010000222.1:0-2578 GCA_039925325.1 Sphingomicrobium sp. | reverse complement strand
TCGATGCGCTCAAAGCGCTCGATGCGACCGTCGCAATGGACGATTTCGGCACCGGCTATTCCAGCCTGGCCTATCTCCAGCGCTTGCCGATCGACGTGCTCAAGATCGACCGCAGCTTTGTCAGCGGGATGATGGTCGATCCCGACAGCGTAGCGATCGTCCGTGCGGTCTTGAGCCTTGCCGATGCGCTCGGCATGTCGACCACGGCCGAGGGCATCGAGACGGTCGAGTTGGCAACCACGCTGGCCGCGCTCGGCTGTTCGAGCGGCCAGGGGTTCTATTTCGCCAAGCCGCTCGAGGCCCAGGCCGCGCTCAATTACTGGAAGTCGCGCCGCAAGCATTGATTATGGCGCAGTCGCAGCAACTCGACGAAAAACCAGAGGACGCGGCGCTTGCGGCCGAGCTTCGGGCGACCGGTTGGAAGAGTCGATCGGAAACGCGCCCATGCGGAGTTCGTCGCCGCTGAGCCAAGCGCTTTCGTACAGCATTTGACCACCCGCTGGGATTTGAACTGAACCGCAACGCTGGCCCAGGATCGACCTTGGCTTTCCGAGCTGCCAGCCGGACAGGCCGCACCCGGCGTCCCTGTTATAATAGCCGACGACATCCTCGCGCTGCAGTGTGAAGCTGGCGTTGCGGACTTGATAATCGAGTTCAATGCGGTCGCCATTCTGCCGCGCGCCTTTCACGAGGCCCGAATAGCGGCCTTGCAGCGTCGGCTCATCGCAGCTGGTCTTCGCATAAAGTTGAGCGGTGGCACGGATGGTCTTGCTGCCGATCGTCAGCCGTATCACGCTGCCGTGACGACCATTCTTTCCAATGGGTGCGCACTGGCTCACCCATTCACCGTGCAGTCGGTCGGCACCGATCTGCAGTTTGCCGGGAGCGCTGCCTGCGGTTGCGCCAACACACACCAGCGCCGCCGTCATAACCATTCTTGCTTTTGAGATGCTCATCGCTTCCTCCTCTTCGTGCGCATGCATAAGAATGTTCCCAAACATGGGAACAGTCAAGTCTTGTTCCCAATAATGGGAACGTGCTAGTAAGCGCCGATGTATGTGGTTGGGGCGATAGTTTTGAGCGCGTTTTGGAAAGCTCATCCGGATTGTGAGGCGGAGCTGCGGGCGCTCCACGCACTGCTCTCCGAAGCTACACCGAACGAGCCTGGACCTCTGTTCGGTGCGGCTGGAGAGTTCGACTCAGGCGCGGTGATGTTCGATCTTGTGCAAACGCGGGTGAGCCTGGACGTCAACATAGCGGCGCAGGTCGTCAAGATCTCTGACGTGTCATTGAGAGAGGTGGACTGAGATGAAGCCCATTCGCACTACTGCCGATCATCAGACCATACTTGATGAGATCGAAAGGCTGATTGGCGCTGCGTCGGGCACGCCCGAGGCGGACCGGCTCGAGATACTGGCGGTGCTGGCGTCGGAATATGAGCGGCGCACTGTGGTGGAGGAGCAGGCGCCCGACCCGATCGAAGTGCTCGGCATCGTCATGCGCGGCAAAGGCCTGTCGCAGGCAACGCTGTCGGATGTGATCGGTTCTCGCGCCCGCGCCTCTGAGGTTCTGTCCCGCAGACGCAGCCTGTCATCGGAAATGATCGAGCGGATCTCGCGCGCCTGGTCTATTCCGCGCTGGCTGCTCAGCGGGCCAGCGGCTAGCGCGGTTCGCCCCAAGCGACTTAAGAAGGCAGCAACTTTCGCACTAATTGGTCTCACCCTGATGGGAACCGGCCTGGCTTCTCCGTTCATACTGTACGGCCGCGAACTTCCGGACGTCGCGCCGCTGGTGGCCGAGGCGAACTCGGGGCTGGCCGTGGGCGATCTGCCGCCGCACGTGGCGCAGGCGTTCATCGCCATGCAGGACCGGGATTTCCTGAGCCACGAAGGGTACAACGGCTCCGCCATGGTTCGCGCCACCGGTCAGACGATTGCCGGTCATCCGGTCGGGGGCGCAACCCTAACGCAGCAGTTGATCAAGAACAGCTTGCTCAAAGACGAACGGCGCTCGGTCCGGCGCAAGGTTCGGGAGGTTTTGCTCGCGCGGCGATTGGAGCGATCGCTCAGCAAGGACCAAATCCTCGGCCTGTATCTGGCCCGCACCTATTTTGGCGGAAACACATTTGGGATTGATTCCGCGGCCCGACGCTACTTCGACCGCAGCGCGGGACAGCTGAGCGTTTCGCAGGCCGCCTACCTCGCTTCGCTGGTCAACGCCCCGAACGATCTTCGCTTCGACCGCGAAGCGAACCGGGGACGGGCGCTCGCTGCCCGCAACGATGCACTCCGCCGGATGGCGCGTGCGGGCTTCCTGACCTCCGCCTCGCGAGATTCAGCGGCGCGCGAGCGCATCTGGTAGGTTTGCGGAATCCAAGCTCAGCGGATCGCGACCGGACAGCAATGATTTGCCCTGCGCCGCTGGCATGCTAGCAGTCGCGGCAGGAGGAACGCGCGTTGGATCTATCCGGCGATGACGAGCGGCTGCTCGAGTCGATTGGCTTGAGCCCCGTGGCTTATGTCGTGACCAATCCGCGCCAAGCAGACAATCCGATCGTTTCGGCGAACCAGGCCTTCCT
>JBDSZD010000221.1:0-9960 GCA_039925325.1 Sphingomicrobium sp. | reverse complement strand
TCGACGATCCAGCGGATCGGGCGATCGTCGAGGCCGGACAGGACGGCATTGTCGCGTCCAGCTTCCACCGACTTTTTGGACGCGTCGACATGGACCATGCGTGCGCCGGCTTCGCTCAACAGCAAAGTGCCGACGCCGGTATAGCCGAACAGGTTGAGGATGTCGGCATCGGCGGCGCGCGCGCGCATCCAGTCCCATTGCGGCGCCATGTCGGGAAAAAAGCCCAAATGCCGGAACGGTGTGAGCGCGGCATTGAACCGGACATTTCCACGCTCCAGGCCCCACAGGCGCGGAACCGGCCGGTGCTGGACCCATCGGCCGCCGCCGTCTTCGTCCGATCCGGGCACGAACGTCGCATCCGGGTCCCAATCGCTCGCGGCCGGCGCCCACATCGCCTGCGGTTCCGGGCGGACCACGCGGAAGTCGCCATAGCGTTCGTATTTGCGACCGTCTCCGCAATCGATCAGCCCGAAATCATCCCACGGCTCGGTGATTATGGTCGTCAGGCCGGTCACGCCGCGCGCGCCGCCGCCGTTCCGATGGACGCCGTCGCGCGCGGCCCCGCGAGCATCGCCGAGCCGGCGGCGCGCACCTGATCGAGCGTGACCGATGCAAGCGCTTCGAGCAGTTCGCGCGGTTCGACCAGTCGATTGTGGATCGCCAATTGCCGCGACAGATAGTGCGCCTGCCCCCAGGTCGATTCGAGCGCCATCAGCAGCCCGGCGCGCGCCTGGGTTTGCGCGCGTTCCAGCTCGCGTGCGTTCGCGCCGCTGGCCGCCTCCGACAGCACTTGTTCGATCAGCTGCGTCGCCGCCGCCGCATTGCGCGAGGACGTGGCGGCGTGCACCGAAAATATCCCGGTATCCACGTAGGCGTGGAGCGACGCGCTGACCGAATAGGCCAGTCCGCGTTCCTCGCGCAGCGTCTGGAACAGCCGCGACGAAGCACCGCCGCCGACGATGTCCGCAAACAGCCGGGCGGGATGATAGTCGGGCGCGGTGGCGGCGGGCCCGGCGAACGCAAAGGTCAGATGCGCCTGGTCGCTCCGCGCGCGAAGAATGCGGCGTTCGCCGGTGAAGGTCGCCGGCTCGTGTCCGCATGCGGCGCCGTCCGGAGCTGCGGCCAGGCATCGCTCGGCCTCGCTCACAAGCGCGTCGTGATCGACCTTGCCCGCCGCGACCAGCGACAGGCTTGCTGCCCCATAATGCCGGTCCCGCCAATCGTTCAGGTCCTTGACGCCGATCCGGGCGATGCTCGCCTCGTCACCGAGAATCGAGCGGCCCAGCGACTGGCCCGCATAGGCCGCGGCCCACAATTCGTCGAAGATGATATCGCCCGGAGTGTCGCGCGCCTCGCCAAGCTCCTGCAGGACGACGTCCTTCTCGCGTTCCAGCTCTTCCGGTTCGAGATGCGGCCGGAGGATCAGGTCGGACAATAATTCGACGCCCAGCGGCATGTGATCGGCGAGCATGGTGGCCGAAAAGCTGGTGCCATCGCGCTCGGTGCAGGCGTTGAGATCGCCGCCGACATCCTCGACCGTCTCGCTAATCTCACGCGCGCTTCGGTCGCCCGCGCCCTTGAACACCATATGTTCGAACAGATGGGCAATGCCGTTAAGGCTGGCCGGCTCATGCCGCGACCCCGCATCGGCATTCAGCCCGATGGCGACGCTTTCAAAGCCGGGCATCGCACGGCTCGCGACCTTGAGGCCGTTGGGAAGGACGGTAAGCCGCATCATCGCGGCGGTTCCGGCGGCTTCATTTTGGCGCGCGCCGCAAGACCGTAAATGATCAGCGCGATGGCAGCGAACAGGAACCATTGCACCGCATAGGAGCGATGATTGTTGGGGATGGTCTCGATCGAGGGCGGTGAACTGCGCTCAAGTCCGCCGAGACCGGTGTTCGACACCAGGCGCAAACGGCTCTTGCTATCCGGCGCAATGATTCCTTCGACTTGCCCGCCGCTCCAACTGGGCCTCGCCTGGGGATTCTTGGTCCATCCCATTTCAACGCTCATCCCCGGTCCCTCGGCCCCGGTGGTGCAGTCGGCGATGAACACAAACCCGGTTTCCCCGGCCATGTTCGTTCCGGCCCGGGTGCGCGTGCCGGCAACGTGCAAACACTGCCCACGGGCGGTGCGAAACAACGGCACGGCCGCGTCGCTGAGCGGAATCGTCGGGAAGCCGATCTGCGGCAGGTTGCGGGCGGCGCTATAGCGCGCGAGCAATGCTTCCTTCTCGTGCGCGCGGCGGATTTGCCAGAAGCCGAGCGCCACCATGACCGCGACCGCGGCAAGCACGATGATCGTCGGAATGATCGGCAAGCGACGGATCATTGAACGATCCGGCCTTCGCGGGCGCGATGGCGATATTCCTGGGCGAGCAAAAAGGCCTTGGCCAAGCGAAGCCCGAGGATCGTCAAGCCGCCACCGATCGGGATCCAGATGAGGTGGACCCAATAGGCCGGCTCGAATGCCAATTCGACGGTGATTGCGCCGATCGTCAGCAATGCGCCGATAATCAGGATCAGGAACGCCGCAGCGCCGTCACCCACGTTGAACTGCCCGAAATCCAGATCGCAATTCCGGCATCGGTCCGCGAACGCGATCCCGCGGATGAATAATGGGCCTTCGCCGCACTTGGGACAGGTGCCGCTCAGCGCTGCCGCCAGTGGCGAAGGCTCGCCCGGCGGCGGGCCAGGCATCACCCGTGGACCGGCGCGCCCCACCCGCCCCAGATGTAGACAGAGACGAACAGGAACAGCCACACGACATCGACGAAGTGCCAGTACCAGGCGGCCGCTTCAAAGCCGAAATGCTGGCGCGGCGTGAAATCGCCGCGGTTGGCGCGGATCAGACAGATGGTCAGGAAGATCGTGCCGACGATGACGTGGAACCCGTGGAAGCCGGTCGCCATGAAGAAGGTCGCGCCATAGATATTGCCTTTGAAGGCGAAGGGCGCGTGGATATATTCGTATCCCTGGATGAAGGAGAACAGGAGGCCGAGCGCGATCGTCGCCATCAGCCCCGTCTTCAGCCCTTTACGGTCACCGTGGATTAGCGAATGGTGCGCCCAGGTCACGGTGGTGCCGGAGCAGAGCAAGATTAAGGTGTTGAGCAGCGGGAAGCCCCACGGGTCGAGGACCTCGATACCCTTCGGCGGCCACTGACCGCCGACCGCTTCGACGGCGGACGGGAACAAGGATGAATCGAAAAAGGCCCAGAACCAGGCGACGAAAAACATCACTTCGGACGCAATGAACAGGATCATTCCGTAGCGCAGATGCAGCGACACGACCGGGGTGTGGTGCCCTTCGTGCGCTTCGCGGACGGTGTTCCCCCACCAGCTGTACATTGTGTACAGCACGCCGGCCAATCCGAGGATGGCGACGAACTTTCCATAAGGATTATCGTGCATCCACATCACGCCGCCGCCGGTCAGCGCAAGCGCGGAAAAGGCGCCGATCAGCGGCCAGGGATCCGGATCGAGGATGTGATAATCGTGGTTCTTGGCTCCGGCCATTCTGCAAGCTTCCCTTGGTTCTTCGTGAGCGCTCTAGCGGCCCGCGCCGGCACTTTCCACCGGGTAAAATGTGTAGCTCAAGGTGATCTCGTCGATGTCCTTGGTACCCTCGTCCTCGCGAATTTTCGGGTCGACGAAGAACACGACGGGCATATCGACCGTTTGCCCGCCTTTGAGCGTCTGCTCGGTGAAGCAAAAGCATTCGATCTTGCTGAAATATTTGCCCGCGCTTGTCGGCGTGACGTTGAAAATCGCCTGGCCGGTCGTGGTGCGGGCCGTAAGGTTGGTCGCGCGATAGAAAATTTGTGTCCGCGCACCGGGCTCGATCCGAATGCGCTTTACGACGGGCTCGAACCGCCACGGCAGCGCGGGATTGATATTAGCGTCGAAGCGAACGCCGACGCTTTCGCCGGTAATTCCACCGGGAGCCGCATCCGCACGAACCGTCGCGCCGTCGAACCCCGTCACCTGGCAGAACAAGCGGTAGAGCGGCGCGGACGCGAAGGCGAGCCCGAGCATCAGTGCCGCGAGCAACGCCATCATCAGGGCCGTGCGGGTCTTCCGGTCGGCCATCGCCACCGTCACCGTCATTGGCCAACCCCGATCTTGGCAATGGTGATGAAGAACATCAGCACGACGAATGCCCCCAGCAGCAGCGCCAACAGCCGGGCCCGCTCGCGCTGGCGGCGGCGGATCAGATCGTCATTCTCGCTCACAGCGCGATCCAGCGGTCGGCAACCAGCGCGGCGAACAAGGCGAATAGATAAAGGATCGAGAAGCCGAACAGCCGCTTTTCAGGGCGCATGCCCTCCGGCTCCGCGGCGCGATTGACCAGTACGGTCGCCGCCAGCGCCAAGAAACTGGCGTTTAGCGCCACGCTGGCGATCCCGTAGACCGGACCCGTCAGCTTCAATGGCCACGGCGCAATGGCCGCGGCCGCCATCGGCAAAGTGTAGAGGAAAATATGCCGCCGAGTGGACGCATTGCCCGCCACCACCGGCAGCATCGGCACTTTGGCGGCCGCATAATCGGAGCGCACGAACAGCGACAGCGCCCAGAAATGCGGCGGGGTCCATAAGAAGATGATCGCGAACAACAGGGCCGGAAGCGCGGACACGTCGCCTGTTGCCGCAGCCCAGCCGATCAATGGCGGGAAAGCGCCCGCGGCACCGCCGATGACGATGTTCTGCGCAGTCCGCCGCTTCAGCCACATCGTGTACACGAAAACATAGAACAGGATCGACGCGGCCAGCAGCGCTGCGGCCAGATGGTTGGCGGCCACGTCCATCAGGATCACTGAGAAGGCCGCCAGTCCCACGCCGAAATGCAATGCGCTCTGACGATCCATGCGCCCCGCCGGAAGCGGGCGATTGGCCGTTCGCCGCATGTGGGCGTCGAGGTCGGCCTCATACCATTGATTGAGCGCGCCTGCGGCCCCCGCACCAAGCGCGATGCACAGAATCGCGGTGAAGCCGAGCGCCAGCGGCGGCATCACCGGTGCCGCCAGCAATCCGCACAGTCCCGTGAACACCACGAGGCTCATCACCCGCGGCTTGGTCAGCGCGAGCAGGTCCCGCCAGTCTGCTGGCAGGGCGGTTTCGGTTGCAGTCACGGCGGTCATTACGGCCAGCAATCCTTCGATACGCCGGTTCGACATGCTCACCGGCTACTCAGGATGAGCGGTAAACTTTAGCCAGCCAATACCCGCTCATCCTGAGTAGAGACTGAGCCTGCCGAAGGCTCGTATCGAAGGACGGACAGGTCAATCGATCTTCGGCAGCGTTTCGAACTGGTGGAATGGCGGCGGGCTCGACAGCGTCCATTCGAGTGTCGTCGCGCCCGCGCCCCACGGATTATCGGGCGCCTTCTTGCCCGCGAACATCGACCAGATGATGTTCACGAAGAAAATGCCGACGCCCGTGATGGTGACCATGTAGCCCACGGTCGAAACCCAGTTCCAGTGGGCGAACGCCGGCGTGTAGTCCGGAATGCGGCGCGGCATGCCGTCAAGGCCCAGGAAATGCTGCGGGAAGAACACCAGGTTCACGCCGATAAACATGATGAAGAAGTGCAGCTTGCCGAGCAGCTCATTGTACATCCGCCCGCTCATCTTCGGGAACCAGTAATAAAATCCGCCGAAGATCGCGAACACCGCGCCGAGGCTCAACACATAGTGGAAATGCGCGACCACATAATATGTGTCGTGCATGTAATTGTCGACGCCGCCGTTGGCGAGCACGACGCCGGTGACGCCACCCACCGTGAACAGGAAGATGAACCCGATCGCCCACAGCATCGGCGTCTCGAAGCTAATCGATCCGCCCCACATGGTCGCGATCCAGGAGAAGATCTTCACCCCGGTCGGGACGGCGATAATCATCGTCGCGGCGGTAAAATACATCTTGGTGTTCACGTCCATGCCGGTGGTGAACATGTGGTGCGCCCACACCACGAAGCCGACGACGCCGATCGCGACCATCGCATAGGCCATGCCGAGATAGCCGAACACCGGCTTGCGGCTGAAGGTCGCGATGATCTGGCTGACCATTCCGAAGCCCGGCAGGATCATGATGTAGACTTCGGGGTGGCCGAAGAACCAGAACAGATGCTGGTACAACACCGGGTTACCGCCACCACTTGCGTCGAAAAACGTCGTCCCGAAATTGCGGTCGGTCAGCAGCATGGTGATCGCGCCCGCCAGCACCGGCATCGCGAGCAGCAGCAGGAACACTGTGACGAGGATCGACCACACGAACAGCGGCATTTTGTGCAGGGTCATCCCTGGAGCGCGCATGTTGAAAATGGTGGTGATGAAGTTGATTGCGCCCAGGATGGAGCTCGCGCCCGCCAGATGGAGCGAGAAGATTGCCATATCGACGGCGGGTCCAGCCGAACCCGAAGTGGAGAGCGGCGCGTAGACCGTCCAGCCGGTGCCCGCGCCGAGCCCACTGCCGCCTGACACGAACGACGAGCCGAGCAGCAACAGGAACGCCGGCACCAGCAGCCAGAAGCTGATGTTGTTCATGCGCGGGAAGGCCATGTCGGGCGCGCCGATCATTAGCGGCACGAACCAATTGCCGAAGCCGCCGATCATCGCCGGCATCACCATGAAGAATACCATGATCAGGCCGTGGGCCGTGATCAGCACATTCCAATGGTGCGTCATCTCGTCAAAATTGCCGGTTCCTGGCCCGAGCGGCCAACCCATGCTGAGTATCTGGATGCCCGGCTCGGCCAGCTCGGCGCGCATAATACCGGAAATCGCGCCACCAATGATCCCCGCGACGATCGCGAAGATCAGGTAAAGTGTCCCGATATCCTTGTGGTTGGTCGACATGAACCAGCGCGCGAAAAATGCCGGCTTGTGATCATGATGATCGTCGTGGCTGGCGTGAGCGGGAGCATGCCCGGTCAGCGGAAGCGCGGTGGCGGTGGTGTCAATCATGGTTCGTTCCGCTCTAAATTAATTCTGGGTCGCAGCCTGGTTGGTCGTCGGCTGCTGAATGGAAGGTTCGGCATTCGCCGCTGTGCCGGAAGCTGGCTGAGGAGTCGCGGCGGCCGGGGAAGCAGCCTGACTTACCGGCGATGATCCGGTACTGTCCGCTGCAGCCGCTGGCCGCGCGCCCGGCATGCTCCCGCCCTTCGACGCTACCCACGCGGCGAAGCGCGCTTCGGATACGACTTCCACCGCGATCGGCATATAGGCATGGCGCGCGCCGCACAGCTCGGTGCACTGGCCGAAATAGACGCCCGGCTTTTCGACCTTCGCCCAGGTTTCGTTGAGCTGGCCGGGATTGGCGTCGATCTTGCTCCAGAATGCCGGCACCCAGAAAGCGTGAATAACGTCGTTCGAAGTGACGATGAACTTGACGACCTTGCCGACCGGAATGACCAGCCGCTCGTCGGCCGCAAGCAGCGGCGGCCCATCGGCGTCGGTGCGGTAGCGATCGCCCGGCTTCACGTCCTTCTGCTCTTTCAGCATATTGGACACGATCTCGAAATCGCCATTGTCGGGATATTGGTAGGTCCAGAACCATTGATTGCCGATCACCTTGACCGTCAGATCGGCCGGCGGCGGCGAATATTGATGGCGCAGTAGCCGGATCGAGGGGATTGCGATCGCGACCAGGATCAGCACCGGGATGACCGTCCACAGCACTTCGATCAAAGTATTGTGCGAGTTGCGCGAAGGTGTCGGATTGGCGGCGCGGCGGTAGCGCCACATCGTCCAGCCGAGCAGCGCCAAGACGAAGGCGCTGATCAGGGCGCACATCAACAGCAGCGGGCCATTGTGGAAACCAAGGGCTTCCTTGCCGATGCCGGTCACCTGCTCCTGGATGCCCCTGCCTCCCACAGGAACGCCCAAAACCTTCGACGCGGGCGTGACTGCGGCAGCCGGTTGAGCGGGAGCGGATGGCCCGTTCGCGGCCGGATCGACGGCCTGCGCGGTGGGCGCGGCTCCGCTTGCCTGCGGGGCCTGCGCGGCTGCAGGTGTGAGCCCGGCCGCGGCCAGGGCGATGACCCATCCAATCAGTTTCATTCTCACCCCGGTGACATGGGTTGGCTAGGCCGCCGAGTAGCGGCCCGGATTTGGGCGGCTTATAGGCGCGGCTTTTTACTCTCTCAAGCGGGCACTTCGCAGGTGCCGCAATCGAACAGCCGGAGGAGTTGAAGGCGCGGAACCAGCGCCGTATTGCGTGGTCGCGAAAGGAGCTGCGCCAAACATGACCGACGAGGAGATTCTGGCCGAATTCCGCGCTGCGGACGCGCTGCTCGAAGGGCATTTCATCCTCTCATCCGGCCTTCGCAGCTCGCGCTATTTGCAATGCGCACGGGTGTTGATGGACGGTGCCCGCGCGGAACGGCTGGCCCGCGCCCTGGTCGGGAAACTGCCCGCAGAGATTCGCGACAGCATCGACATCGTCGCCTCGCCAGCCATGGGCGGCGTAATTATCGGCCATGAAGTTGGGCGAGCGCTCGGACGACCCGCTTTGTTCGTCGAGCGGCCGCAAGGAACATTCGAGCTGCGGCGCGGCTTCCGGCTGGAGAGCGGCGAGAAAGTCTTGCTGGTGGAGGATGTGGTCACAACCGGGCTATCTTCCCGCGAGGCGATCCGCGCGATTGAAGCCGCCGGCGGGACCGTCATTGCCGCAGCTTCGCTCGTCGATCGCTCCGGCGGAACTGCCGATTTCGGCGTTCCCTATACCGCGCTGATTCGGATCGACGTGCCGACCTATGCCGCCGATCAGGTGCCGCCTGAACTCGCCGCCATCCCCGCGATCAAGCCGGGAAGCCGAGCCCCGGCGTGACGAGCCCACTGCGCCTTGGGGTCAACATCGACCATGTCGCGACCATCCGCAACGCGCGCGGAGGGCCGCATCCCGACCCGGTGCGCGCCGCGCTTGCAGCTGCCGCCGCTGGGGCGGACGGAATCACCGCGCACCTGCGTGAGGATCGCCGCCACATCACCGATGCCGACATCGACCGGCTGATGGGGGAGATCGACTTACCGCTGAATCTCGAAATGGCCGCGACCGAGGAAATGCTCGCAATCGCGCTGCGCCACCGCCCGCACGCGGCCTGCATCGTTCCCGAAAAGCGCGAGGAGCGGACCACCGAAGGCGGGCTCGACGCTGCCGGACAGCACAATCATCTCATTTATTTCGTCGAAAGCCTCGTCTCAGCGAACATCCGGGTCAGCCTGTTTATCGAACCGAGCGAGGAACAGGTCGCCGCCGCCGTCCGGCTCGGAGCGCCCGTCGTGGAATTCCACACCGGCCGCTACGCGCATGTCGAAGGCGAGGAGCGCGCGACCGAACTCAAGCGCATCACCGACGCGGCCGCGCTTGCCACCAAGAACGGCATTGAGGCCCACGCCGGCCACGGCCTGACCTTCGACAATGTCGCGCCCATCGCCGCCATCCCGCAGCTCGCCGAACTCAACATCGGCCATTTCCTGATCGGCGAAGCGATCTTCACGGGTATTGAGGCCAGCGTGTCGCGGATGCGCGAGCTGATGGACGCAGCGCGTGACTAGATCCTCCCCGGCACGGGGAGGGGGACCGCCCGCAGGGTGGTGGAGGGGGCCCGCCTCTCCGCCGCGTCGACCGTGGGACCCCTCCACCATTGCGCTTCGCTCCATGGTCCCCCTCCCCGTTCCGGGGAGGATTACATGATCGTCGGCATCGGCTCGGACCTGTGCAACATTGAGCGGATCCAGCACTCGCTGGATCGCTGGGGCGACCGCTTCCTCAACCGCGTGTTTACCGACGTCGAGCGCGCCAAGGCCGCCTCGCGCCCGCACACCATCGCGGGGACCCTCGCCAAGCGCTTCGCCGCCAAGGAAGCCTTCGCAAAAGCCGTCGGCACCGGCTTCAAGCGCGGCGTGTTCATGAAGGATATCGGCGTCGTCAACGCTCCATCGGGTGCGCCGACCCTCC
>JBDSZD010000220.1:0-1714 GCA_039925325.1 Sphingomicrobium sp. | reverse complement strand
CCGCAGCGCAGGGTGGTCGGGTCGAGCCGCTCGATCTTGGCGAACGGTTTGCCGAGGCGCACGGTAACTCCCGGAACGCCGCCGTCACGGACGATCATGTTCGACCCGAGGCCAAGCGCCATTAGGGGGACATCGGGATCGAGCTGGCGCAGGAATTCGATCAGGTCCTGCTCGTCGGCGGGTTCGAACAATTGCTCGGCGGTGCCGCCGCTCTTGAACCAGACCAGCGGGGCAAGCCGGGCCTTGAGGGTGAGTTTTCCCCGTACAGAAAGCTTGGTTCGTCCTGAGCGAAGTCGAAGGGCGTCTGCGCTGCGCCCTTCGACTTCGCTGTCGCTTCGCTCAGGACGAACGGACGATGGCGTGAAAGAACTCACTTATTCGCCCTCGCCTTGGCGATCCCATCCGTAAGCCCGGCCGCCCATTTGGTAATGTCGCCCGCGCCCATGCAGATAATCATGTCGCCATCCGCCGCGACGTCGCGCAGCGCAAGCGCCAGATCGGACGCATCGGCCACGGTCTTCACCATCCGATGTCCGCGCGCCCGCATACCCTCGGCAAGCGCGGCGGCATCCACGCCCTCGATCGGTTCCTCGCCCGCGGCATAGACCGGCGTGACATAGACGATGTCCGCGTCGTTGAAGGCGTTCATGAAATCGTCGAGCAGGTCGCGCAGCCGGGAGTATCGGTGCGGCTGAACGACCGCGATCACGCGTTCCTGAGCGGATTCGCGGGCCGCTGAAAGCGCCGCGCGGATTTCGACCGGGTGATGCGCATAATCGTCGATGATCGTCGCGCCGCCGATCTCGCCGACGCGGCTGAAGCGGCGCTTCACGCCTTCAAAGCGCTGGAAGCCCTGGACGATGGCGTCGTCACTCATGCCGAGTTCCAGTCCGACTGCAACCGCAGCGAGCGCGTTCTGCACATTGTGGCGACCAGGCATCGGCACCTGAATGCCGCCGATGGTGCGCCGCGAGCCGTCGCGTTCGAGCACCACAGCGTCGAAGCGGCTGCCGCCGTCGGCGGCCATCACATTGTCGGCGCGCAGGTCGGCAAGCGCCGAGAATCCGTAGGTCACCACCCGCCGGTCGCGGATTCGGGAGAGGATGTTCTGCACTTCGGGATGATCGACGCATAGCACCGCGAGGCCGTAGAAAGGCACATTCTCGATGAACTCGACGAAGCTGTCCTTGATTTTCTCGAAGCTGCCGTAATGTTCAAGATGTTCGGGATCGATGTTGGTGACGACCGCAATCGTGCCGTCGAGCCGGAGGAAGCTGCCGTCGCTTTCGTCGGCCTCGATCACCCACCATTCGCCCTTGCCGAGCCGGGCGTTGGAGCCGTAACGATTGATGATTCCGCCGTTGATCACGGTCGGGTCCAGTCCGCCGGAATCGAGCATCGCGGCGATCATCGAGGTCGTCGTGGTCTTGCCGTGCGTTCCGGCAACCGCGACCGTCTTTTGCATCCGCATTAGCTCGGCCAGCATTTCAGCGCGGCGGACGCGCGGGAGGCGTCGCTCGGCTGCTGCCTCAATTTCCGGATTGTTGCCTTTGATCGCGGAGGAGCAGACCACCACCGTGGCATCGTCGAGGTTGGCGGCGTCATGGCCGATCATCACCTTGATTCCGGCCTTGCGCAGCCCCTCGACCACATAGCCTTCGCTGACGTCCGATCCCTGCACCTTGTAGCCCAAATGGTGCATCACTTCCGCGAT
>JBDSZD010000219.1:0-15908 GCA_039925325.1 Sphingomicrobium sp. | reverse complement strand
CCGCTCGGCCGATAAGCCTCGGGAATGCGATAGCGTTCCTCGGCAGGGCGTCGGCGACAAATCGTCACTTCGTCATCCGTAGCGCGGGGGCAAGGGTCGTCGCCGTACACGATGATCTCGCCGCGACGGGTGCTTTGCGCCTGACTCGCCTGCGGCACGACCGCAACGAGTGCCGCAGTCGCGAGAATCGTCAGTTTCAACATGGCCAATGCCGTCCTTTCAATCGGTTACAAGTGGCGGCGAGCGCCTTAGTTCCTCAAATCCGCTTCGACAGTCCGATCGCCATCCGGCATCCGGCACGGATCGCCGCAGTCAGCAACGGATAGCCGATTGCATTGGCGGCCCCCGCCTCCCGCGCCAAGTCGCGATGCTCGACCTCTTCGGCGCGAAAGGCGGTGATGTCGGCCGCAAGCTCGGGATCCTGATCGCCGAGGTCCGCAAGCTGACTTCCGTAATGCTTGTCGATCTCGGTTTCGACGGCGTCGGTACAGGCCAGCGCCGCCTGTTCCGACATCAACGCGGTTGCTGCGCCCAAAGCGAAGCCGGCGACATTCCATAAAGGCTGGAGCGCGGTCGGACGCACGCGGCGTTCGGCCATCATCTCGTTGAAGCGCGCCAGATGCCGTTCTTCCTGGCTCGCCATTCGGGCGATCAGCTTGGATTCGGGACTGTTGCGGCGGAGCACGGCCAATTGGCCCGCATAGATGCGCGTGGCTCCATATTCGCCGGCCTGATTGACGCGGAGCATGGAGTGGGTATCGACCCGCCGGTCCCCCGGACGCCAGCCGTTCATCGCCGGCTGTCCTTCAGGGCCAGGATGGTAATCAGTGCCGCGCCGCAGAGCGACACGATGGCATTCCAACCGGCCATGGAAATGCCGAATAACGACCATTGCACCTGGTCGCACCGGACCAGTGGGGCGTTCAGGATCGATTTCAGCAATTCGTCCGTCGAAGCACCGGCAGCCGTCGAACTGCAGGTCGTCAGTCCTTCGAAAATCTTGAGCTCGACACCCGCGTGATAGACCCCGATCGCTCCGGACGTCGCGATCGCGAGCGCTGCCAGCAAAGTGAACAGCCGCGTCCGGCTCGATGCCGCCGGCTGTCCGAAAGCAAGCAGGGCGAACGGCAGCGCGGCAAAATGCGCGTAACGCTGCCACCAGCACATCTCGCACGGGACCAAACCGCCGAGATATTCCGACCCATATGCCGCCGCGAGGAGCGTCAGCGGGAGCGTCAAGGCCAGCAGCCGCGCCACCCCGGCTGAAGGCATGCCGCTTGCGGACCCGGCCGAGGGAAGAACTGCGTCGGTCATGAGCGCTTAGCGCCGCGCCTTGGTCGGCGCGCCGCCAGCCGGCTTGCTGGCCGCGAGGCGCTTCAGCGTGTTGACGGCATAGGTCAGCTGGAAGTCCTTGACCCCCTTCTTCTCGAGCTCCGCCGCGGTCGCGGTGAAGCGCGGGTCGACGCTCTCGTCATGCTCGAGCAATTTGTCGTCGACCGTCGCCTGACTGATCAAGTGACGGCGCAAATCGGCCTCGCGAACGGCCGGGCGATCCTTGTAATCGGGATCGCTGAGCTGCGGAACGACGATATCCGGATCGATCCCGCCCGCTTGAACTGATCGGCCGGACGGCGTGAAATAGCGTGCGGTCGTCAGGCGCAGAGCGCTGTTGGCGCCGGTTTGCATGACCGTTTGCACCGAACCTTTGCCAAAAGTGCGCTCGCCCATCACCAGCGCGCGCCGGTGATCCTGCAGTGCGCCTGCGACAATCTCGGACGCCGAGGCGCTGCCGGCATCGACCAGGACGATCACCGGGAGCCCATGCGCCATGTCGCCGGGCTGGGCGTAATAACGTTCGATATCGCCTTTTTCGCGCCCGCGCTGGGACACGACCTCGCCCTGCTCGAGGAAGGCGTCGCTGACCTCGACCGCCTGGTCGAGCAGCCCGCCGGGGTTCGAGCGGAGATCGACGATATAGCCGAGCGGTCGCCCACCGGTCGCTTTGTCGATCGCGACCAAAGCGGATTTGGTCTGGTCGGCGACATTGCCGGAGAATGTGTTGATGTTGACGATCCCGACACCGTCCTGGATCTCCCATTTGACCGGACGGAGCTGAATCCGCTCGCGCACCATCGACAGTTCAAGCGGCTTGTCGCGTCCGCGCCGGACCAATGTCAGCTTGATCGCCGACCCCGGCAGGCCGCGCATCTTCTCGACTGCCTCGTCAAGCTTGAGGCCGTAGACCAGCTCGCCATTGATATGCGTGATATAGTCGCCGGCCTTGACCCCAGCGCGCCACGCGGGCGTGTCCTCCGTCGGGGAAATGACCTTGACCGCACCGTCTTCGGTGGAAACGGTGATGCCGAGCCCGCCGTAATTTCCGTCGGTGGTCGAGCGAAGCGTGTCGTAATCCGACTTTTCGGCGTAGCTCGAATGCGGATCGAGCGCCGCCAGCATGCCGTCGATTGCGCCCTTGATGAGGGTATGGTCGTCGACCTTATCGACATAATTGGCCTTGACCCGCTCGTAGACGCTCATGAACGTCTCGAGCTCCTGGTAATTGGCGACGTCGGCCGCCGCCAGCGAACTGGTCGTGATAGGCACCAACGCAAGCGCACCGACGAGTGCGAGCGGGGGAAGCATTTTGCGGGTCATGATCATAAGCGGCGGATCCGTTTGGAGGGCGATCAAGCTTAGCTTCGTTTGGCGGACTTTGACAGGCGTACAGATGAACCTGCGATGAGAGCGGGGGACAGATATTGCCCGTTTAGGGACAGTTCGACTTCAACGGGTCCGAGTGCACGACCAAGCGGTGCCCCGAACTGGACCCGATCTCCCTTTTTTGCCTGCGTTCCGATGTTGACCAATAAGCTGATCCACCCGCCGCCGTGATCGATGATCACCACGCCGTCATAATCCCGGAACGGCCCCGCAAAGCGGATGATTCCGCTTGCCGGCACGCGCGCCGGCGCTCCCCGATAGGAGGCCATGGTCAAGCCGCGCGAGCGCACCCCACTGGCGCTGACCGATCCCACCCCTGCGATGACTGGAGCATCGACCGGCAAAGCATAATGCAAGACGGGAGGCTGGTTGGGTTCCGCGCGGATCGGGGCCGGTGGCGGAACCGGGCTGACGGCAAGAGCTGCGACCAGGGCAGAGGTAGAGCGCGATTGCGCTGCCGCGCCCGAAAGCGACTCGACGGTTTCTCCCGCGGCGAGTGCGGCGTCGCCTGCGCCCACGGCCTGGGTCTTGTTCGCGGCGGCGGATTCTAGCGCCCGCTGCTCCAGCGCGGCGAATTCGGCACGGCGTTGACCCAGTTCCCGGCGGCTTGTCTGTAACTTTGCACGAGCGGCCACCGCCGCTTGTTCCAGCTTTGCGCCGTCCGAAAGCCGCCGCGAGAGCCCTTCGGTACGCGCGCGGATGACCGGCAGGGTGGCATCCAAAAGCACGCGGACCTCGACCAGCTCGTCGGTGCTGCGGCGGTCGGCGAGGGCGAGCAGCGGAGGGCGGCGCGCCATCATCGCAAGTCCGGCCAATAGCGCTGACAAGGGCTGCTGCTCGCGTTGCAGGCGGGCACGCAGGAGCGCGTGCCTCGCGGTGACGAGCCGAAGCTCGGCATCGGACGCGTTGATCCGCGCTTCCGCCGCCTGGATTGCTTCGGCTGCAGCGAGCTGCTGCGCGTGGAGGCGTCCGGCAGCGCTCAGCGCCGAATCGGCCGCCGCTTGCAGCTTGCGGACCTGCGCGTCGGCAGCATTCGCCTCTGCGCGGGCGCGCGCCAAAGCGATGTCGGCCGTTGGTGCGTCGGATTGCACCGGCGCGCTCGCGGCCACGATCAGAGGTCCGGCGATCAGCAACGGGATGAGTGCGAAGCGCATCGCTCACCCTTCGCGATGATAGGGATGGTTCGCAAGGATCGAAGTTGCGCGGAACAATTGTTCCGCCAGCATCGCCCGCGCCAGCATGTGCGGCCAGGTGGCCGGGCCAAAGCTCAGGAGCAAGTCTGCGCCAGCGCGTTCGGTCGCGGAATGTCCGTCCGCAGCGCCAATCAGAAAGCGCGCCTCGCGCCGCCCGCCGTCCCGCCAGGACTCGAGCTTTCGGGCGAGCTCGACCGACGACAGGGCTGTTCCACGCTCGTCGAGCAGCACGGCAACGCAGGTTGGCGCACGCGGCGGTACCGCTCCCTTTTCTAAAATCTCCGTGACTTTGGTCGGCCAATTGATCCGCTTCAGGTAGCGGTCCACCAGATCGGCCTCAGGACAGCGGCCGATTTTACCTCGAGCAACGATGTGAAGGAGCATTAGCCCGCTGTCGGGGCGGCGCTGCCCGGCGACCAGATCCAGCGGTAAAAGCCGTCGTAGACGGCACGGGCTGCCTCCGCGATCGTGCGCGGCCGGTCGGAACCGCCGCGGGCAAAGAATGCAACCGCGAGCCGTCGCCCATCCGGCATGGTAATGAAGCCGACATCGCCGGTCAGCCCGTTCAGCGTGCCTGTTTTGTGCTCAACGGGAGTTCCCCAGGGAAGCAGCGCCTTCATGCGGTTCTTGCCCGTCGTGCAGCGCCGCATCAACCCGAACAGATGGTCGCGCCCCTCCGGCTGGAGCAATTTGCCGTCGTGCAGGCGCTGGAGCAGCTGGACCATTGCGAGCGGAGTGGCCGAATCGCGATCGTCCCACAGGTCGCGCTTGGCGCGCAGCAGCTGCGCGATCGTTCGGTCGATCCGGATGTTCGAAATCTTGTTGCTATCCAGCCATTCCTGGATCGCATCCGGACCGCCAAGGTCCCGCAGCAACAGATCGGTGGAGGGATTGTCGCTCTTGGTGATCATGCGTTCCATCAGCAGCGCCGCACTTTGTCCGCCGATCCGGTGATCGAGCGTGCGGCGGCCATGTTCGACCTGCGAAAGATAGGCTGCGGCGACCGCGATCTTGACGGTGCTCGCCATCGGGTAACGTCTGGCACCGCGCACACTGACGCTTTGACCGGTGCGGAGGTCCAGCACCGCCACACCGACATCGGCGCTGCTGCGGGACACGAGCGAGTTCAAATTGCGCTCAAGGTCCCCCAGTTGCGGCGAGGATTCCGCCGCGGCCGGCTGCGCTCCGAAGAGCAGAAGCGAAAAGAGGATCGCAATTTTGCGCATGGACTTAGCCGCGGACTGCACTCGCTGTTGATTCGTCACCGAATGCCCACATGCGCTCAAGGTTGTAAAAAGTTCTTACTTCCGGCCGAAACAAATGCACGATGACATCGTCGGCATCAATCAGCACCCAATCGGCGGCGGGCAGACCCTCGATCCGTGGCGAACGACCGACCTTTTCCTTGATCTTCTCGGCCAGCTTGTTCGCCATGGACGCGACCTGCCGTGTGGAGCGACCGGATGCTATGACCATATGATCGGCAAGGTTGGACTTGCCGGCCAGCGGGATGGTCACCACCTCGACGGCCTGATCATCGTCCAGCGATTGGAGCACGAGGCGATGCAATTCCTGCACTTCGACAGGCAGCGTGGCCGGAGCAGATGGGTCGGTCGGATCGGGCAAGTGGTCTCCTGAACTAAGCGGGCAGGGCGCCGCGGTCTGTTCCGAGCCGGAACGATCGCGAAAGCTTGTGCCAATTGGGGTCGAGCGCGCGGAGGCGGGTCGCAGATGTAGGGTCGGGCGGCAGGCGAAGGAACAGGATCGCCGGTGCACTCCACTTGGTCCACTTCGCCACCTGACTCGCAGGGCGGACGAACCTGCGGAGCCAGCCCATCGCGCGCGCCGCGCGGGCTGCCCCACCATAGCCCGGACGGGGAATCACCGCAATCGGAAGCATGCGTGCGATTCGTCGCCAATCTTTCCAGCGATGGAACTCGGGCAGGATGTCTTCCCCCATAAGCCAGATGAACCTGTTCTGCGGATGGCGCTTGTGTAGTGCGGCGACTGTATCGACGGTGAACCGAGTGCCCGCGCGAACCTCAAAATCGCTGACGCGGATGGGAGCGCGCCGCGCGAGCGCGCGCGCGGAGGCAAGGCGCGCGGCATAGGACGCCATCCCGCCTTTATCCTTGAGTGGGTTGCCTGGGGAGACCAGCCACCAGACCTCGTCGAGGTCGAGCGCTTCAAGCGCGGCAATGCTGATGCGCCGGTGCCCCCGGTGCGCGGGGTTGAACGATCCGCCGAGTACACCGATGCGCTTCATGCCCCCGCGTAGCTAGCATGGGGAGACCTCCCCGGCCTAATATCGCGCGAGTGAGACCAGGCCGTCCGGCTGGCGAAGCGCCTTAATCTGATAATGGCTGCTCGCGGAATGGTGGATTAGCTTGGGCAGGGGTATCGGCGGGCAAAATGTGCGCGGATTGCACCCGTGGAGTCCGTGGAGGTCCGCCTGGTCGGCGGGACGGCACGCATTGCGTCGAGGATGTCTCGATCGTTGACGCTGATCTTCGTACCTTTGGGCGGACAAAAGGCGGTCGGACGGTTGGCCGCCTCAGCCGCTTCCTTTTCGACCTTGAGCGCAGTCATGTCCGACTCAACCTGTTGCATCAGTAGCTTGAGGTCGCTGGAGAATAAGGCGAGCGGGCCCTTCTTCTTTAGCGCTTCCGCCTTTGTCAGAAAGACATGGACGTTCATCGCATAAGCCGGTCCGGCCACGCCAATGAGAACGCCGACGGCCACCAGAAATTTCAACATTTAGCACTCCGTTTGGCGGCACGAGGGGTGCCTAATCTACATGCATCAGGCGGGGCAGGGATATTTTTTCGCCACGATCCGCGTGGTTGCCTCGGTCATGTCGATTGCGGTTCGATCGCGCCGGGGAATTGCGGCCAGGCCATTCATGAACTCGTTGCTGTTCATGGATCGTGGACCTTCGGGCGGGCAGTAGCGCGGCTTTCCGCCTGCCCGGACCGTTGCAAGCCGATTAGCGTTGGCGCGCTTACCTGCCGCTTGCCCTTCGGCCATCAGGGCCTCGATCTCGCCGCGGTGGAACAAGGCCAGCGGTCCCTTCTTCTGAAGGGCGGTCGCACGCTTGTGGAAGACTTCCGCATTCATCGACTGGGCCGCAGCTATCGTGGGTAGCGCCACCATTACGGCGAGCAAGTAGACGTAACGCATTACATTCCCCCGGACGGAAGGACCGACCTACGCGTCCAGCCGCTGAATGTCAGTTGAATATCAAGCGCCTGCGGGAGCAGCGCCGCCCAGACCCTTCGGTTGCCGGCGTGCTTTTGGAATCGAGGAGCCGGCGGTGGGCAGAGATGGCTTTGCCGAACCTCCCCGATCGATCGATCCACCTTCAAGGATCGTCTTGATCTCGTCGCCGCTCAACGTCTCATATTCGAGCAGTGCCTTGGCGAGCATTTCCAGCTCGGCGCGATGTTCCGTCAGCAGATGCTTGGCACGATCATAGCCAGCATCGACGATTTGGCGGATTTCCTTGTCGATCAGCTGCGCCGTTTCATTCGACATGTGCCGCTGGCGGTTCATCGAATAGCCTAAGAACACTTCTTCGTCGGCATCTGCATATTGCAAAGGCCCCAGCGCATCGGACATGCCCCAACGGGTCACCATATCTCGGGCCAGACCAGTCGCATATTGAATGTCCGAAGACGCACCTGACGACACCTTATCATAGCCGAAGATGACCTCCTCGGCGACGCGGCCTCCCATGGCTACGGCCAAGTTCGCGTACATCTTGTCGCGGTGGTACGAATAATTGTCCCGCTCGGGCAGGCGCATGACCATTCCCAGCGCTCGGCCACGGGGAATGATCGTCGCCTTGTGAATCGGGTCGGACGCCGGTTCATGCACCGCAACGATAGCGTGACCGGCCTCGTGATAGGCGGTCATCTTTTTCTCATCCTCGGTCATGACCATCGAGCGGCGTTCGGTGCCCATCATCACTTTGTCTTTGGCTTCCTCGAACTCGCTCATCGCAACCAGGCGCTTGCCTTTACGCGCGGCGAGGAGCGCTGCTTCGTTGACGAGGTTCGCGAGGTCGGCACCGGAAAAGCCGGGTGTTCCGCGCGCAATGACCCGGGGATCGACATCGGGTGCAAGCGGGACTTTCTTCATATGCACGGCGAGAATTTGCTCGCGACCGTCGATGTCCGGGCGGGGCACGATGACCTGCCGATCGAACCGGCCGGGGCGCAGTAAAGCGGGATCGAGCACGTCCGGGCGATTGGTTGCGGCGATAATGATGATGCCCTCGTTCGCCTCGAACCCGTCCATCTCGACCAGCAGCTGGTTGAGCGTCTGCTCGCGCTCGTCATTGCCATTGCCGAGACCCGCGCCGCGATGCCGGCCGACGGCGTCGATTTCGTCGATGAAGACGATGCACGGGGCCGATTTCTTGGCCTGCTCGAACATGTCACGGACGCGGCTTGCGCCCACGCCGACGAACATTTCAACGAAGTCCGAGCCCGAGATGGTGAAGAACGGCACGCCCGCCTCGCCCGCGATGGCGCGGGCGAGCAGGGTTTTGCCGGTGCCGGGCGCCCCGACCAGCAGCGCGCCCTTGGGGATTTTGCCACCGAGCCGTGCAAACTTGCCTGGGTCCTTCAAATATTCGACGATTTCCTCAAGCTCTTCGCGGGCTTCGTCGATGCCGGCAACGTCGGCGAATGTGACCCGGCCGTGCTTTTCGGTCAGCATCTTGGCCCGCGACTTGCCAAAGCCCATCGCGCCCGACCCGGCGTTCTTCTGCATCTGCCGCATAACGAAGAAGCTGATGCCAAGGATGAGGATGAAGGGCAGGGAATTGTAGAGCATGTAGAGCCAGATGCTCGATTCCTCGACTTCCTTGGCCTGGACCGAGACGCCGGCCTTGATCAGCCGGTCGGTTACCTGGGCATCGGAAGGAGCGGTCGTGCGGAACGCTTCGCCGTTCGCAAGCTTGCCGGTGATGGTCTGGGTGCGGCTGGCGGTGGCGGCCGTGGTAACCGACCGGACATTGCGTTCGTCGACCTGCTTCACGAACTCGGAATAGGGAATGGCGTTACCCACCGGAGTCCTGGGTCCGTCGATGATTTGGACGAACAACACCAGACCGAACAATATGCCGACCCAGATGAGCAGGCTTTTGGTCCACGGGTTGGGGGGCTTCTTCTCGTTCATCTGATCTCTCGGGTCATGGTAGCTACGTGCTCAAGATAAGCTTTCGCCAATCAATAACAATGCAGGCTTGAGGGGGAGTGTGAATCGGACCGCGCGCCGGAGACGCCAAGGTTGCGGAAGCTACACTCTGCGCGTTTGTTGCGGCAGAATTGGACGGTGCTATGCCGAAAATGCGTCTCGCCGCCGGTTGCGCTTGCGCGTTGATCCTGTCCCCTTCGGGTGGGGCGCAATCCACGAGCAACGGGATGATCTATGGAGCCCAGCTGGAAAACGGGTGGCAAGACTGGAGCTGGGCGAAGGGTGAAGCGCAAAAGTGAGATCGAAGGCACTCAGCGCGACCGATTCGTGTCGAGGCCGCGCGCTATATGACACTTTATACGACACTTTTTCTCCGCCATGACCCGATCAGTTTGAACGGCTTCACAAAGTTGCGCTCCCGCCGTTTTACGTGGCGGAAGTGAAGCTCCTCTAGGGCAGTAGGGATGCCGAAGATTGCGTCGCGTCGAGAGCAAGAATCGTGTCCGTCAGCAGGCGTTCAACGTCTGCACTTACAATTTGATCGAAAACCGCTTATGTAGGTCGGGCTACCAGTCGCAAATTGACGGTCTTTGGTGCTTTTGCGGCCCCTTTTTCCTTCTCTTCACGCTTCTCTTAGCAGGAGAGGACCCAATTCTTGGTCCTCCTTTGAATAAGGAAAAAGACCTATGCCTATCGGCACCGTAAAATTCTTCAATAGCGCCAAGGGCTTCGGCTTCATCAAGCCGGATACCGGCGAAGGCGATGCCTTCGTTCACATCAGCGCCGTCGAGCGCGCTGGAATGGCGACTCTCGATACCGACCAGCGCGTCAGCTACGAGCTTGAGCAGGACCGGCGCGGCCGGACCAGCGCAGTCAACCTGCAGCAGGCCTAACGGGGTTCGAGGCGGGCGCTCAGGCGTCCGCCTCGTCTCGGTCCCGCGATGGCGCAATCACCGCAGCTTACTTTCTACCTTGCCCGCGCCGCTCAGGCGAATGCGGACGCCGAAGCCGCGACTCTCGACAATGTTCGGGACCGCTGCCGCCGCTCCGAAGAGGCGTGGACGATCTTGGCTGAGCGCGCCGCGCGGACAGAAAAAATGCGAACCGGCTCGTCACAGGCGAGCCTTTCCGAACAACTCATTAAAGAACATCATGAATCAGACGATCAAGACGATGCGGAGCAATGACGCTCCCAAGGCAAGGCGCCCCAAAGGGCATGGCCTGCCGCTGCGGCAAATGAACGCCGTGGCTTACGCCGCAGCCCTCGAGGTGCTCGGCTAACCACCCGACTGGCGAACCTATCCGTTCCCAGTCATTCCACTGAGCGATGTTAATCAACCGAGCCGCAGCCTGCGGCTCGGGCAAAGCGGCTTTGCCAGTAGCCGACGATTAAATGCGACGCGCTGGTGCGGTCGACAGCCGCCAGGTTGAGCCGCCTTCAAGCTTGAGCCCGCCAAGCGTCGTCACGTCGCCGGCTTCGAGCCGTTGAAGGGCGTTGATCAGATCCGGGCCTGACGGCGGCTGCGCCCCAACCATGCTCATGGCAGCGATCAGGACGCGCCGTTTGAGCTCCAGCGGAAGCCCGTCCGGGGACAGCAGCAGCGCATTGCCGTCGCGACGGCTCCGCGCTTGCAACTCTTTCGCGGCTGCCCAATCCAGCGCGGCATCGGCATCTCGGGCATGGCTTGCCGTAGCCGACAAACGCTGCGGATCAAGCCGGTCGGCTGAACCGAGCAACGCCCTTGCCCAGCTGCGATCGAAGCGTTCGTCATGGTTAGTCGGGTCGTCCACCGGCTCTAGCCCCGCCGCTTCGACGATTGCCCGAAGCTCGCTTCGACTCCAACCGAGCAGCGGACGGACAAGGCATATTCCAGAACCCAAATCGCGCTTCGGCCGGATGCTTGCGAGACCGGCAATGCCGGCGCCCCGCGCAAGGCGCATCAAAATCGTTTCAGCCTGGTCGTCCGCATGATGCGCAGTTGCGATCGAAGTCACTTTGCGCTCCGTCGCCCATTCGGCGAGGAGCAGATAACGCTGCTCGCGCGCGGCGGACTGGATATTGGATCGCGGCTTTTCGGCCCAGTGCGCCTTCAGAATGCGGTGCGGCACGTCCAGCTGGGCGCAGATTCCGCGGACCAGCTCGGCCTCCTGTGCACTTTCGGATCGCAAGCCGTGATCGACGGTCGCCGCTTCCACGATATTTTGAGCGCCGGACGCTGCCAGGAGCAGAAGCGCGAGACTGTCAGCGCCACCCGAAACCGCGATCCCGAGCTTTGTTTCTGGAGCAACGAGCGCGCCAAGATCGGTCCGGAATCGCTCCAGCAGGAGGGAGTCGGGGATCGTCAGCTACACCCTGCCTGGGTTTTGGCCGGCGGCAACAGTTCCGCCAGCTCGGCGCGAATCTTGCCCCGGTATACGTCCTCAAGCTCGGCGTAGGCCTTGCAGGCCTGGCCCGGCTGCCCGAGCTTCATCAGCGACTGTCCCAGATAATATAGGCTGTCGGGCGCCCGCTCTCCCTTCGAATTGGAGCGATAATTTGCGAGCAGCGCTTCCGCGGCCGCGCGCGCCTGGCCGGAGTCGAGCAGGGATCTGCCGATCAGATTGTTGGCAAAGCTTAAGCGCCGATGCTTCGGATAATTGCGGGTGAAGGCGCGCAAGGAGGCAATGGCCTGCGCATGGTCGCCCGCCTGCCATAAGCGAAATCCCACGCTATAGGCTTCCTCCCCCGGGTCTTCGACCGCAGCGGACACTGCGTTCGGCGCACTCGGCTTGGCCCCGTTCACCGAGGTCGGGGCGATGGGCTTTGATACGGGTGGAATCGCAAGGGTCGGCCCGGGGACGGGATCGGCAATCGCGGCCGCCACGGGTTCGGCTGCGCGCCGCTCCAGAGTCGCAATCCGCTGTTCCTGATCCGCCCGGACGCGACGCATATCGGTCTCGATCGTCGCCACGCGATTACCATTCTCTTCCGACTGGCGCAGAATGTCCGCCAGCTGTCGTTCGAGGGCGCTCAGCCGGTCGCCGAGTGCAGTCACCGACGACTGAGTGGCGGCGGGATCGTAAGCGAAACCCGCGGTGTCCGCCGGCTGGCCCCTGACGAACACGCGCCCCTGCACCTGCCGGAGTTGATTCTCCAGCCGCTCGATACGTTGTTCGGGCGTACCCGGATTCTGCGCTACGGCAGGCGAGCCAAGCGCGGCCGTTGCGGCCATGAAGAAGGCAATTCGCAAGCGCATCTACTTATCCCCGGTGGTCTAGCGGTCTTGGCAATCGATTCCCTTCCGACGGCCCGGACCTCAGCGTGGTCGCGGCGCCGGTTGCGTCGGCGCACCTGTTTGTGGGCCGCGCATCAGATCCGTACCGAGCAGGCTCACGTCACGCACCGTTGTCGCTGCCGGGCCGACCGCCGGCGCGTCTGCGGTTCCGACGGAGATGCGCAGAGCCTCGGGCTTGCCCGTCCTGAGCATCGGAGCGGTGGCCGTCTGCGGAACGTCGAACCGCTGCCCGGCGGCAAGCTCGCCTTCAAACAATTTTGCGCCGCCCTTTTCATAGATTTGCAGCCACACGGGCTCGTTCGCCGTAAGGACTACCGCGCCTTGGGCGACGGGCGCGGCGGCGGGCGCTGCAGCCACGTTCGTCTGGTCCGCTGTCGGCGACACAGCCTCGCCTGCCGCTGCCGGTTCGTCGTTACTTTCGAGCGCGCGCCGATTGTACCAATTCAACCCGAGGACCAGGAGGATGACGGCGAGAATGGCGAACAGCACCAGCCATTTCGGCATGCTCCGAGCAGGATCGGTCGCCTCGAACACCTCGGGGTCGTTAGGAGTTGAGCGAATTCCGCCCATTTCGAGCCGCAATTGGTCGCCGATTTCGGTGCGGTCCAGACCAACGGCAGCTGCGTAGCTCTTGGCAAAACCCTTCGTATAGGTCGGTGCCGGCAGGCTCGACCAGTCGCCGATCTCCAAGCTTTCGAGGTGTCTGCGGGGAATTCGCGTCACGGCCGCAACGTCTTCGAGCGCCAGCCCCTTCGCTTCGCGCGCGACGCGAAGCCGCTCGCCGACCGAAGCCATCTCCGTCTCGTCAGTTTCGACCATGGAACGCCTCTCGAGTTTCGCGCACTGTCGAAGCGGCAACGCAGGGTGTCAACAGGGCGCCACCCTTAACTTATGACAATTGCGTTCCGGCGCGCCCATTCAGACAGGACTTTACGCATATTGCGCGGTGGACGAGCCAGCAATTGCTCCATTCGAACGCTGAACTTTGCGACATCGAGCGAGCGGACCATCGCTTTCACGGGGCCGACTGCGGCGGGGGTGATGGACAGGCGACGAACACCAAGCCCGAGCAGAGCCATCGCCTCCAGTGGGCGGCCGCCCATTTCGCCGCACACGCGAACGGGTACGTTTGCCGCATCCGCGGCTTTCACCACGCGACTGAGGAAGCGCAAGATTGCCGGACTCAGCCAATCGTAGCGCTCCGCCAACCGTGGATCGGCGCGGTCGGCCGCGAACAGGAACTGGGTGAGGTCGTTAGTCCCGATCGACAGGAAATCCACCCGCGGAAGCAATTGATCGAGCATTTCCGCAAGGCTCGGAACTTCAAGCATAGCCCCAAATTCGACCCGCGACGGCATGCCCTTCTTGTTCTTTTTAGCCCAAGCGATTTGATCCTCGATAATCGCGCGCGCCGCTTCATATTCCCACGGCTCGGACACCATCGGGAACATCACTCGCAGGACTTTGCCTGCCGAAGCTTCAATGAGCGCCCGCGCCTGCGCCTTCATCAGCGTCGAACGGTCGAGCGACAGGCGCAGCGCGCGCCAGCCCATGGCCGGGTTCTCGGACTCGTCGCGGACGTCGGTCAGATAGGGCAGGGCCTTATCGCCGCCGATATCGACTGTGCGAAAGATGACCGGACGGTCGCCGGCCGCATCGAGTACCTTCTGATAGAGCTTCTGCTGCCGCTCGCGACCGGGAAGGGTAGCGGATACGAGGAACTGGAACTCCGTACGGAACAGTCCGATCCCGTCCGCGCCAGTGGTCTCCAACGCGTCCGCGTCTTCCGCAAGGCCGGCATTGACCATGATGCTGATGTCCAGGCCATCGGTCGTGCGCGCGGGCAGGGAACGGATCGTGGCATATTGCGCTTGGCGCTTCTGGCTGACCGTCATGCGATGGTCGAAACTTGCCGCCAGCGGCCGGTTCGGGCGAATGATGACGGTGCCGTTATCGCCGTCGACCAGGATCGGCTCGCCGTCGTTAACGCTATGGCGGATGTCCTGGAGCCGTCCGATCACCGGCACACCCATGGCCCGCGCGACGATCGTCATGTGGGCGGTAAGCGATCCCTCCTCAAGCAACACAGCTTTCAGCCGGCGCCGGTCATATTCGAGCAGTTCGGCGGGACCGAGGTTGCGGGCGATCAGGACGGTATCGTGGCTCAGACCGGATTGAGCGGCCGTTCCCATGCGGCCGGACACGATCCGCTGCAGCCGGTTCGACAGATCCTCGAGATCGTGCATTCGCTCCTGCAGCAGCGGATCGTCGATTTCGCGCATGCGGGAGCGGGTGCGCTGCTGGACTCGTTCGATCGCGGCCTCGGCGGTCAGCCCGCTGTCGATTGCTTCGTTGATGCGGCGCGACCAGCCCTCGTCATAGGCGAACATGCGATAGGTTTCGAGGATCTGGTCATGTTCGCCGGCGGTCCCGAATTCGGCTTCGCGAGTCATTGCATCGATCTGCTCGCGCATCCGCCGGAACGCGGAGTAGACGCGCGTGCGCTCGGCCTCGACATCTTCGGCGACGGTATGTTCGATGACGATGCGCGGCTGATGGAAGACGGCGCGTCCCTTGGCCATGCCGGCGACGAGGCGCAGTCCGGTTTGCCGCAGCGGACCCTTATGCGCGGTTCCGCCGCGTGATCCATCGACCAAGCGCGCGGCAGCGATCATTTCCGACACGGCCATGGCTACCGTCTGCAGTGCTTCGATTTCGATCTCGTCATAGCCGCGTGGATCGGCGTGCTGGACGCAAAGTACGCCGACGGGGCTTTCGAGCCGGATGATCGGGACGCCGGCAAAACTGTGGAAGCGCTCTTCGCCGGTCTCCGGGCGATAGACGAATTCGGGATGGGTGGTCGCTTCGGCGAGGTTCAGGATCCGTGCGTCGGCAGCGATCGTCCCGACGAGACCCTGACCCATGGCAAGGCGCGTGACGTGCACCGCTTCCTTGCGCAGTCCGTGCGTCGCCGACAATTCGAGGCTATTGTCCCGCAGAAGATAGATCGAGCAGACTTCGCTTTTCATGGCGTCCGCGATCAGGTCGACAACACGGTCGAGCTTTGCCTGCGCGCTCCCGCGCTTAGCCATGATCTCGTGGAGACCGGTCATGATCTCGCGTGCGGAAGCTGCGGCGGTCAGTGGCATTGCGGCGAATGGCTAACAGAGACCTGTCACCCTTCCAAGCGAAGAGCTTAGGTGAATATGTCGCGGCGGCGCTTGACAGTCATTTTACTGTGCAACATATAGTATGCGATACATAGGATGTAACGCACAGCCATGCCGATAGATGACGATCGTTTCGATAAGCTCCGGATAGAGCTCCGCCGTGGCGCGCTGGGCATCGCCGTTCTCGCAGCACTGCGGGAGGAGCGGTACGGCTACACATTGCGCCAGATGCTGGACGACGCCGGGCTGCGGATCGACGAAGGCGCGCTCTATCCGCTGCTCCGCCGCCTTGAAGCGCAGGGTCTGCTGACCAGCGAATGGCGTGAAGAGGGCAAGCGCAACAAGCG
>JBDSZD010000218.1:0-8652 GCA_039925325.1 Sphingomicrobium sp. | reverse complement strand
AGGCGCCGATGCTGGAGCATAGGTCCCTGAGGTATTTGCTAAGTTCGACTTTGTCCGTGCTTTTCAGCGCCAATTGCCTTTGCAGCGTGGCGATCGACATCACCCGCTGGTGGGCGTTTTGAAGATGAGACCGAGTTTCTTCCGATTGCACGCGCCTGGCGCTCTGCATCAACACACTCGCAATAATCTGGAGGCTGTTCGCCACGCGATGCTGAAGCTCCGAAAGCAGAATCTGGTTTTTGTGCACCAGATCGTCCTTGAGCTTCGCGGCGAGCCGGGCGGACGTGATGTCGGTGGCGGCAAGGACGATCCTAGGTTTCTCAACGTCCCCATAATCGAGCTTGTGCGCATTCAGAACTAGGCAGGCGGTGTCTTTCCCTCCACGAACCAAATCCATCTCATAGGCATCAATCGCCGCGGCACCCGCGAACGTCGCACGGAGTAGCGAGTGAAGCTGGGGCACGTTCCACTCACCCTCACCCAAGGTAGCGAGCTTTGTTCCCTCGACTTTGGCAGGGTCGATACCAAATGCGGAACAAAACGATCCGCTCGCAGCGATCACCGTGAGGTCATCGGCAAGAAGGAGCAATGGAGCCTTCGACGAGGCAATCAGCGCTATGCCGAGTGCATTTGTCGAGACGGGAACCGGAGGGGCGGCGGACATCATTTTTGGGCCTTTTCAGAAGTCGTCATCACCAACCGTACTGCTTTGATGACGGCTTCGCTGGTGAAGGGTTTAGTTATCAGCGGATGATGAGGCATCCGGCTCACCACTTCGTTCGGGCTTCCGGTGATGAAGATTACCGGGATCGGGGGGCCGATGCAGATCGCATTGACCGCATCGATCCCACTACCGGGGCGAAGCTCAACATCCGCCGTGATCAGGGCGGGGCATCTAAGTTCGGCTGCTCTAATCGCTTCGTCGCTTGAAGATGCGACGTCGAACGAAGTGAAACCACAGTCGCCGAGGATTCCCTCGATCGTCATCGCTATTAGTGATTCATCTTCAATAATTAGTGCGTGCACCGTGTCTCTCCGTTGAGCGGGAGCACGATGTCTCTCAATCACCCGAGCTCAATAAGTATGAACGGTGATGCAAGTGAACGGTCTCGCGCGCCCATGGTTGCGCTGCCGTCGCTCTCAGCTATATTCGCCTCGCCCCAGAACCGACCAGTCTCCAATCCATCGATTTCGGACAAACTGGATTATGCTGACTTCAAAGCTTCACCGATCAACTTCCGGCTATTCTCCACCCCGTACAACGCGATGAAGCTGCCCATGCGGGGGCCTTGGGTCGAGCCGAGCAGGGTTTCGTAGAGCGCCTGGAACCAGTGGCGGAGACTTTCGAACGGATAGTGTTTGCCGACTTCGAAGACGATGTTCTGGATCGCGTCGGCGGGGGTGTCGGGATCGAGCTTCGCGAGCTCCGCATCCAACTCCCGGAGCGCCGCGATCTCATCGCCTTCCGGGGCGCGGCGCTTAAGCGTCGGCGCGACGAAATCCTTGGCGTAATTGACCGCCAACCCGATCAAAATGTCGAGTTCCGGGTGAGTCTCCGCTGAAGTCCCGGGTGCGTAGCGCTTGACGAACTTCCACGCGGTTTGAGCATCCCCCACGCCGGGCAGGCTGGCGAGGTTGAGCAACAGTCCATAGGTCAGCGGGAGCGTTGCTTCCGGCACCGCCCCCTGGTGGATATGATGCACCGGATTGCCGAGCTTCTGCTCGACCGGCTGGGTGGGATAATTGCCGCGGAACTGCCAATAATCGTCGACGGCGCGCGGGATCAGTCCGATATGCAGGCTCTTGGCCTTCTTCGGCTCGCGGTAGATGTAGAAGCTCAGGCTCTCCTCGCTGCCGTAGCGCAGCCATTGGTCGAGGGTCAGGCCGTTGCCCTTGGATTTGGAGATCTTCTCGCCCTTTTCGTCGAGGAACATCTCATAATTGAAGCCCTCGGGCGGGCGCCCGCCGAGCACGCGCGCGATCTTGGACGATTGGATCACGCTGTCGATCAGATCCTTGCCGGCCATTTCATAATCGACGCCGAGCGCGACCCAGCGCGCCGCCCAATCGACCTTCCATTGCAGCTTGGCCAATCCGCCGAGCGCGGATTGCTCGACTGTCGCGCCGTCCTCGTCGGTAAAAGCGATGGCGCCAGCTTGCGCATCGACGACCTGGACGGGGACCTGAAGCACCTTTCCGCTGGACGGCGAGACCGGAAGCACCGGCGAATAGGTTTGCCGCCGTTCTTCGCGCAGGGTCGGGAGCATCACGCCCATCACACCATCCCAGTTGCGCAGCACCGAACGGATCGCATCGTCGAAGCGGCCGCTTGAATAGCAATCGGTCGCGGAGACGAATTCATAGTCGAAGCCGAACTGGTCGAGGAAGCGGCGCAGCATCGCATTATTGTGATGGGCGAAGCTTTCGTGCGTACCGAACGGGTCGGGGATGCGGGTCAGCGGCTTGCCCAAATGTTCGGTCAGCATGGCCTGGTTGGGGACATTGTCCGGCACCTTGCGCAGCCCATCCAAATCATCGCTGAACGCGATCAGCCGGGTCGGCGCGCCGCCGGTCAGCTCCGCATAGGCATGGCGGACAAAGCTGGTGCGCGCGACTTCGTTGAAGGTCCCGATATGCGGCAGACCCGAGGGGCCGTAGCCGGTTTCGAACAGCATCGGCTCGCCGTTTGGCTTGCCTTCGGGCCAACGCTTGAGCAGCTTGCGCGCCTCTTCGTACGGCCAAGCCTTGGACGTGAGTGCGGCGGCTCGAAGCGTTTCAGTGTCCAACTTCGTTGCTCTTCTGTTCTGGTGCGGCCAAGGTGCAGCGGATGGCGTCCGTTCCTTTGCCCCTTCCAGCGTTGCACGCAACCCATGCGGGGATCTGGCTGGTCGATGGCCGCGGCGAGCGGCGCGAGATCGAGCGCGGGCAGGCGATCGCGCGCGCGGCGGAGACTCCGCATATTATCCTCAATGCGCCGCTGGTGGGGCAGCGGCTCGGTTATCCGGAATTGACCGGTCTCGACCTGCTGGAGCTGTTCGCCTTCGTTCACCCGGCGCGCTTTGCCGTACCCACGCCGCCAGGACTTTGCCGCGCCTTGGGGATGACAGCGCCTGACGATGAAGCGGAAGCCGCGATGGTGCTCGGGAGCATCGCCGACCGATTGCTGGCTGGGCTTGGCGACCCGGACTGGCGCGAACGGGAAGGGGCATGGACCTCGAACGCGACGCTTGAGCGCCTTGGGTGGACGTGGGCGCCGCTGATCGCCGCCCGGCTGGAGCGTCCCGAACGCGGCGAGCGCATGCTGTTCTCGCGGCTGCCGGCATGGGATGAGGCCGCCGAGCGCCCACCGCCGCGAACAATCTTCGTTCAGCCCGAATCCGCGCGCGAGCGCTTGCGCGAGTTGACCGGCCATGGCTCCGAACCGAGGGAAGGGCAGCAGGCGATGGCAGCCGCAGTCGCGGGTATCTTCGCGCCCAAGCCGAAGCAGGGCGCTCCCAATGTCTTGCTGGCGGAGGCAGGAACGGGGATCGGCAAGACTTTGGCCTATATCGCACCATCGTCGCTGTGGGCTGAGGCGGCCGCCGGCACGGTGTGGATTTCAACCTTCACCAAGGCGCTGCAGCGGCAGCTCGATGCGGAGGGGCCGCGGCTGTTCGCCGATCCCGACGAGCGGGCACGACGCATTGTTGTCCGCAAGGGGCGCGAGAATTATCTTTGCCTCCTCAATCTCGAGGACGCATTGCAAGGCGCATTTGCGGGGCGCGCGGCGGTGCTTGCCCAGCTGGTCGGGCGATGGGCCGCCTACAGCAAGGACGGCGACATGGTCGGCGGTGATCTGCCTGGCTGGCTCCCGACCCTCTTCCGCCGGGCCGGGGCGACTGCGCTCACCGATCGGCGCGGCGAGTGCGTCTATGCGGGCTGCCCGCATTATCGCCGCTGTTTCATCGAGCGCGCCGAGCGCGCCGGGCGGAACGCCGACCTCGTCATCGCCAATCATGCATTGGTGATGATCAATGCTGCGCGCGCCCGCGAAGACGCGCCGAGCCGGATTGTGTTCGACGAGGGGCATCATCTGTTCGACGCCGCCGATTCGACCTTCGCGGTGACCTTCGGCGGTCAGGATTCGATCGAGATGCGGCGCTGGATCGTCGGACCCGAGGGGCGTTCGCGAGGACGTCGGCGGGGCCTCGCAGCGCGGCTGATGGATGTCGCATCCTACGATGAAGAAGGCGCGCAGGCGCTCGATGCGGCGGTCGAAGCAGCGCGCGCGCTACCGTCGGAAGGTTGGCTAGGCCGAGTTGCCGAAGGGGCTCCGTTCGGCGCCGGGGAGGCGTTGCTCGCCGAGGTCCGGAGCATGGTTTACGCACGGGCCAAGGCGCAGGAGGCGGGCTACGGGCTGGAAACCGAGCTTGCCGAGCCTGACGGTGCACTGGTCTCGGCGGCCGCAGCAGCGCTTGAGGGGATCGAGGCGCTCCAGAAACCACTCGCGGCGCTCGAACGGCGGCTGGATGCGGTGCTCGCCGACGCTCCGGACTGGCTCGACTCCCAAGCCCGGGCCCGCGTCGAAGGTGCGATTCGCGGCCTCAGCTGGCGGCGTGAAACGCTGTCGGCGTGGATCGGCCTGCTCGCTCGGATCGGCGGGTCGGCGGACCATGACTTCGTCGACTGGCTGGCGATCGAGCGGGTCGACGGGCGTGAATATGACATCGCCATTCATCGGCGTTGGCTGGACCCGACACGGCCGCTCGCATCGGCCGTTATGAGTAGCGCCGACGGCGTGCTTGTCACATCTGCCACACTGACGGGCGGTGACGGGTGGGCGGCGGCGGAGGCGCGCACCGGGGCGGCCCATCTGCCGATCCCCGCTACCCGGTTCGAAGCTCACAGCCCGTTCGACTATGCGAACTCAGCGGAAGTGTTGATCGTCACGGACGTCAAGCCGGGCGACACCGCCGCGCTTGCCGGCGCCTATGCGCGGCTGATCGAAGCGGCGGGCGGCGGCGTGCTCGGCCTGTTCACCGCCATCCAGCGCCTGAAGGCGGTGCACGCGCGCATCGCCGATCGGCTCGCGCGCAGTGGTCTGCCCTTGCTTGCCCAGCATGTCGATCCGATGGACGCGGGAACGCTGGTGGACATTTTTCGCGACGACCCCAGGGCATCGTTGCTTGGCACGGATGCGTTGCGCGACGGGGTCGATGTGCCCGGCGATTCGCTGCGCCTCGTCGTGCTTGAACGCGTACCCTGGCCGCGGCCCACGGTGCTTCACGCGGCTCGGCGGATGGCCAGCGGCGGCACGGCCTATGACGACCGCACCGTCCGGGCGCGGCTTGCGCAGGCGTTCGGTCGGTTGATCCGCAGACAAGGCGACAAGGGCGTCTTCGTGATCCTGTCGGCGGCGATGCCCTCCCGGCTACTCAGGGCTTTTCCGTCGGATGTTCCGGTGCGGCGGGTGACGTTGGATGAAGCGATTGCGCGCGTTGCCGAGTCGCTTGGCGGATCAGCCTTCGAGAGCGGAGACCAGTCTCGCGCGCAACTGGACGAGGCGATCAAGATCGATTGACGATTCCGGCGCGGGTGTCGCCACGAACTGAGGTTGTGGCTCCGTGTTGGCGTCGGCGCTACGCAGCATCTGCTGTACGCCGCGCACGGTGTAGCCTTCCTGGTTGAGCAGTCGGTGGATGCGGCGCACCAGATCGACATCGGTTGGCCGGTAATAGCGGCGGTTGCCAGCGCGCTGCAGCGGCTTCAGCTGCGGGAAACGGGTTTCCCAATAGCGCAGGATATGCTGGGCAACGCCCAGCTCCTGCGACAATTCGCCGATGGTCTTGAATGCGTCCGGTGACTTGCCGGTCGCCATGCGCCGATTACTTCGCGATCCGGTCGCGCATGATCTGGCTGGCGCGGAAGGTCATCACGCGTCGCGGCGCAATCGGGACTTCGATGCCGGTTTTTGGATTGCGCCCGACCCGCTCGCCCTTGTCGCGCAGAAGGAAGCTTCCGAATCCGGAAATCTTGACGTTTTGACCGTCAGACAGTCCGTGGCACATGTGGAACAGCACGCGTTCGACCACACTCGCCGACTCGGCGCGCGACAGGCCCAATTTGTTGTGCACGACGTCGGCGAGATCCGCACGAGTCAGCGTTCCGTTCGACTCTACGTCCTTGATGATCCGCGCAATGCCGAGATCAGCCATCATATCCTCCGCCCCCTGTTGCGGCGTTTGCCCCCGCCGTCCAGTACACCTGCGTAATGGAAAATTATCCTGTCGGCAATTCGACTCTTCACCGAATTGCCGATATTTTTCAATACCTGAGCGCAGCAGCGCCCCATGTAAAGCCACCACCCATCGCTTCCAGCACAATCAGGTCGCCGCGTTGAATGCGGCCGTCGCGAACCGCAACGTCCAGCGCAAGCGGCACCGACGCTGCCGACGTGTTTGCGTGCCGGTCGACGGTGACGACGATCTTCGCGGGATCGAGCCCGAGCTTTCTGGCGGTCGCATCGAGGATCCGTGCATTGGCCTGGTGGGGGACCACCCAATCCACATCGGCCGAGGTGAGGCCTGCGGCGGCCAACACTTCCGATAAAACCTCGGCCAAATTCACAACCGCATGCCGAAACACTTCGCGGCCTTTCATGCGCAGTTTGCCGACCGTGCCGGTGGTCGAGGGTCCGCCATCCACGAACAGCAAATCGTTGTGCCGTCCGTCGGCGTGCAGCTTGGTGGCGAGGATGCCGCGCTCGCCCTCCTCGGCGCGCAAAACGAGCGCTCCCGCCCCATCGCCGAACAGGACGCAGGTGGCCCGGTCTTCCCAGTCGAGGATCCGGCTGAACGTTTCCGCGCCGATCACCAGCGCGGTGCGCGCGCTGCCGCCGCGAAGCATCGAGTCGGCGACGCTCAGCGCATAAAGAAAACCGGTACAGACCGCATGGACGTCGAAGGCGATGCAATCACTGATTCCAAGCGCGGCCTGAACTTTGGTCGCCGACGCGGGGAAGGTTTGGTCGGGGGTGGCGGTAGCGAGGACGATCAGGTCGATCTCGCTCGCTTGCACGTCGGCCGCCGCCAGGGCCTCGCGTGCGGCGGCGAGCGCCAGGCTGGCGGTGGTCTCGCCCTCCCCGGCAATATAGCGGCTTCGAATGCCCGTGCGGGCGACAATCCACTCGTCCGAGGTGTCGACCGTCTTCGCCAGTTCGGCATTATCGACGCGGCGGACCGGTAGCGCGGACCCGGTGCCGAGAATCACCGAGCGAACGGTCATTGCGGAGCCTCCGCCGCGAACGCGTGCGCCCGGAAATTGTCGAGATCGTCGCCGATACGGCGGGTAATGTCGTTTCCGACCAGGCTCGACGCGACGCCGATGGCGTTGGCCACGCCCTTGGCATTGGCCCCGCCATGGCTTTTCACGATCAAGCCGTTGAGGCCGAGGAAGACCGCGCCATTGTGATTGTTCGGGTCGAGATGAACCTTGAGCAGGTTGAGCGCAGGCTTGGACAAGGCGAACCCCGCCTTGGACCGCAGCGAACTCTTGAACGCGCGGCGGAGAAGGTCGGTGACGAAGCGCGCGGTGCCTTCCGCCGTCTTCAACGCGATGTTACCGGAAAAACCATCGGTGACGACGACATCGATGTGACCGCGCGACAATTGATCGCCCTCGGTGAACCCGTCGAACTTGAACGGCAGATAGTCGGCGTCGCGGAGCAGTGCGGCCGCTTCCTTGAGCTCGTCGGTGCCCTTGAGTTCCTCCGTGCCGATGTTCAGCAGCTTCACCCGAGGCCTGGCAATCGACAGCACACAGCGGGCATAGGCCGCCCCCATAACGGCGAACTGGACCAGGTTCTGCGCGTCGCATTCGGTGTTGGCACCCAAATCGAGCATCACCAGGTCGCGCTCGCCAAGCGTCGGCAGCAGCGCGGCCAGCGCAGGGCGGTCGATGCCCGGCATGGTGCGGAGCGCGAGTTTGGCCATGGCCATCAGCGCGCCGGTGTTCCCGCCTGACAGCGCGGCGTCCGCTTGGCCCTCTTTGACGGCGTTGATCGCCATCCCCATCGACGTCGTCCGCGCGCGTCGAATGGCCTGGCTTGGCTTTTCGGTGGGCTCAATGAGATCCGGCGAGTGAACGATCGTCAGATGATCGCGCAGGCTGCCATAGCCGTTCAGTTCGGATTTAACCTGCTTTTCATCGCCGTAGAATGTGAAGCGGAGCGACTTGTCCTTGCGGAAAGCGCGCGCGGCTCCCGCGATCATCGCGGCCGGGCCACCGTCGCCTCCCATGGCGTCGATCGCTATGCGCGGGCCAGCTGCCATCAGCAATTGCCCATCGCTGGTCCTGCTCAGGCCTCGCTCGAAACGATCTCGCGGCCGTTATAATGACCGCAGGCGACGCACAGATTATGCGGGCGCTTCAGCTCGCCGCAATTCTTGCATTCCTGGTAAGCCGGCACCGACAGCGCGTGATGGCTGCGGCGCATATTGCGCTTCGAGGGCGAAGTTTTTCTTTTTGGAACAGCCATTCCGGCACCTGCTTGAACAACAATAAAAATTGCGACGATCTGCACGCTTGCTCGACGGGGATGAACCCGCGGCGGCGGCCGGATCGTCGCGAACCGCCGCCCCTATAGCGAAACGGCCGCGAAGCGCAAGCAGGTCA
>JBDSZD010000217.1:0-1736 GCA_039925325.1 Sphingomicrobium sp. | reverse complement strand
GCCAGCGCCATCGCCATCGCCCACAGGATCGCGCGCATGATGTTGGGGAAATCCTGCGGACCGGCGACCGCGAAGCCCGGCAGATAATCGATCATCAGCCGGCTGAACGGCGATTCCCACAGGATCAGCGGCGTCGTCAGCATGTAGCCCGCATGGAGCCACACCTTGCGGCGGTAGCGGAGCGCGCGGAAGTACAGAGTCACATAAGCCGCGACCGCGACCAATATCCCGAGCAGGAAGGAGCCGCCGAACACAGCGCGGGTCGCGCCTTCGCCGGTGACGAAACCCTCAGCGGTGACGTCGATGATTGCTGCCAGCCCGGCGATCAGGAACGGGAACAGCAGCAGGCTCGACTTGCCGACGGAGCGGTGCAGCGGCCAAAGCTTGCGGTGCGCGGTCCAGCTTTGGCCGAACACCATGGTCACCCAGATGCTGGCGGCGACACCGTGCGCGTGGAACTGCCACGGAACACTGCCCCATTGGGCGAAATAGCTCGGCCAGAAGCCGGCGACGATCACCGCCATACAGACCAAAACGTAATAATGCGCCCGTGGATATGGCATCGGTTGAGCCCCATTCCGTTGCACCACCGAGCCTAGCATGAAAGCCGGCGGGCAGCGCAAGGAGGATCGCAATGTCGGCCGCGTGATCCGAGCCGGTTCGGTCTTTCGGAAACCGACCTAACAGCGGCTCAGCCGTTGGTGACGTCGCTGATGCCGAAGATGATGAGGGTCAGGGCGATCGCGAACGCAATCACGCCGATGACCACGGTCCACGTCTCCCGCTCGGTCGGGTAAGCGCGCACCGACTTCAGCTTTTCTTCGCGCAGCGGCGGGTCGCGACGGATTCGCGACGGCTGCGGCGAGCTCAGCTCGACGGTCTTCTTGGGGCCAGGATCCTGCATCGTCACGCGCCCATCTTAAGCGCGAGTTGTTTCCGATTGCTTAGCGCGCCGCTCCGAATTGGCCTGCGCGGCCTTTACTTGCCCGCAGCGGCCTTCGCCGCCTTCACCGCCTCCTGCGTTCGCGCTTCCTCCTCCTTCGCCTCGCGTTCGCGCTTGGCCTGCTGGTAAAGCTGATATTCGCTGAGGTGCGGGTCGGTGATGAACATGCCGCCGATATTCTCGCCCTTCGACACTTTGTCCGCCATCTTCGCCAGCGTCAGCGCGGCCCCAAGCAGGTCGATGCCGTGGCTGCCGCAGCCCATCGGGCCGACCACCTTGCAGCTGGTGTCGACCATGCGATCGGGTGGCTTGGGCCGGCCGCCGCCGCGCTTGGCTTTCTTCGCCGCGAGCACGTCGGGGTCGATGCGATAGCCATGCGGACGCGCCGCGCAGACCAGCACTTCGCCGGGATCGGTCGGGACCGGAATTGCACACGGCTTGCTCACTTCGGGCGGGCGCGACGGCTTGGGAGGCACAGGCAGCGACGGCCCGAAGGACGCCGCGTCGGCGGGCGGATCGGCCGGAGCGGTAGTGCTCGCCGCCTGCGCCCATGCCAACACCACCGCTATCGCCACGCCGCCCATGCCAACCTTGCTCCGTCTGCCAACCCAAGTGCCGCACGCAATCTGAACCGGAGTTGCACGAACACCCCTTTTGGCTCGGCGCTTCAACCGAGTGGAAAATCCTCGATCGGGTTGAGCAGGCCGAACTTCTCCTTCGACGGCTTGTGCGGCAGCGGTGGCCAGTCGATGCGCGACTCCTTGATGCGTGTGTCGGGCATGCGGTCGAGCAG